>JBCBLJ010000981.1:0-2753 GCA_038520195.1 Planctomycetota bacterium | reverse complement strand
TGGAGTGATCAATAAGATCAGTTCCGTTTTTGTATTCTCATCGACATATTGTCGAAACAGGTTTCCGACCAACGGCAAGCGATGAAGTCCCGGGACACGACGTTCACGCACATTGGTTGTGTCTGTCACGAGTCCACCGATCGCGATCGTGAGTCCGTCATGTGCGACGACCGTACCCTGAAGGTTGGACGAGCGGACAGAGTCGATCGGAAACTCTTGGACACCGCTGCCATCGGAAACCGGTAGCTGTTGACTGTCTTCGATCACTTCGGATTGATCCTGCGCGATCGACAGCGTGACGCTGCGGTCCGCGTTGATCTTCGGCAGAATAAGCAACGAGGTACCGATGTCGCGGACTTCGGTTTCCGGTTGAATGACGGAGGTCGTCGCCCCCGTCGCAGGCGTGACCACACCGGAGTTGATGCCCGTCACCAGGACGCGTTCTTCGCCGACAAAGATCCGCGCCGGTCGGTTGTTGCTGGACAGCAGTACGGGCGAAGCGATCGAGACGACCATGTCGTTTTGCTGCAGGACCTCTAGCCTCGCGCGCAAGTTATCGTTGAGGAATTGATAGATGAATGACCCGTTGCCGGTGAGATCTGGACTGTCGACCAATCCAAGAACGTTTTGTGCCGCGGTCGACGGGGCATTCAGGAAAGGATTGCGTCCTGTTTGATCCGCCACACTGGGACCGTCCGGTCCGGCGTTGTATTGCAAATCCAGAATCGATCGAAAGTTGTCGGTCAACGTGACCTGCAAGATCTTCATTTCCAACAGGACTTCCGGTGTGGGCCGATCCAATTCGAGAACGAGTCGCTCGATCGCCTTCATGGCATCTTGGTCGCTGGTGCGAACAATGACCAAGCTATGGGTCTTGTTGTGGGCCACGTAGATCAGTGGTTCACGAGATGTCACGTCCTGCACGTCGCCGCTGGCCACTCCCTGCCCGCCACCCTCGAGCGTTCGAATCCGCTCTTGAAGCTGAGAAATTTGATTCGCCGTGAGCGCGTCGCCTGGCAACTGCTGAACGTTAAACAGGGGAGAGCCGAAAAGAAAACCGTTGTTGCCACCTCCGCCGCGAGAGAAAGCACCGCCGGCTCCTCCAAATCCACCGCCGCCGAGGCCGCCACCGAAACCACCTCTGCCGAAGCCGCCGAGACCACCGCCAAATCCGCCAAGGCCACCTCCGAAACCGCCTCCGCCAAATCCGCCAAGGCCACCGCCGAAACCGCCTCCGCCAAATCCGCCAACGCCACCGCCGAAACCGCCTCCGCCAATTCCGCCGCCGAGTCCTCCACCGAAGCCGCCGCCGCCGAGTCCTCCACCGAAGCCACCGAGACCGCCGCCAAATCCACCGCCGCCAAAGCCACCGCCAAAGCCACCGCCAAAGCCACCGCCAAAGCCACCACCGCCCAAGATGCCGGTGGTCCCGACAAGGATGTCGTCGTCGAAAAGCTGCGGTGAAAGGATGACGCGAGGGCCGTAGAGGCTTTGAATGGTTTGAGCGACCGAAAGTGCGTTGGGATGAAGCAAGGTGAACACGCGAGTCACGTCATCCTTGAAGATCACGAGGTCGTCTTGATATTGCTCGGTTGTCATCAAGCGAATCGTGCCCGTGCCTTCCTCTTCGCGATACCACAGCCCGCTGATCTTCGCCATGATCTCTATGGCGTCGATCACCGTGACATCGCGCAGGGTCAGCGTGACCATTTTCTCGGCCGCCTCTTGCGTCGCAACGATGTTCAAGCCCGAGGTGTCACTCAGAATGTCAATCACTTCGCGAACGCTGCGATCGTCTATTTGAACCGTCTCAAGCACGCTTGCTTTGCCAATCGCCCCCGTCTCCGCGGACACTTGTGCGAAAACGGACGGCACCGACTGCAGCATCATGGCAGCTGTGACCGCGAGAACGCGAAGGGCAACTCGCCCGTTATCCATAGTCTTCATCCGTGATTATTTCGAGTCAGAGAACAATCCGGTTCGTTGACGTCTGCTGGACGGTCGTTTCCGAGTGCGATTCCTTCGCCGAATCGGACGGCATCGAAATCGATCGTGGTTGCGATTGCTTTGCTCGCAACTTCGAGGGCGTCGCACGCACGGCGACCGCCCCGCCACCGACCAACTCACTCAGCGATATCCCAACCTTTCCAGCGGCACGCTGTGAGACGGTTCGATCAACTTGTTCCTGACGATGTTTCTTCAGACGTTCGATCACATCTGGTGAGGCGTTTTCGGAGTACCACGACGCATCGAATCGCACATCCGTCGGCGGCTTCTTTTCCAGTGGAACTTCCTTCCACATGGAGGCACATCCCGTTGGCGCGACCAGTAGACCGCAAACCACAGCAAGCAGAAACGATTTGTTCATGATGAACGGCTCGTTCGTGAAACTCTTGCGAAACACGCACAGCACGAAGCATCGACTTTCGGTCCTACCTTGCACCAGAGCTAGGGACTCGGACGCTTCGCGCCGAGCGAACGAAAGACAGCCTTTGGGGTTATCGAAAAAGTGAAGGTTAAACTTTAACGATTGTCGGGGTTGGCCCGATCGCGGGTCTTCTGCCGACACCGCGAAAGCAACGGAACCGATTCTCCCAATGGAGGTGCGCAACAGTTCGCGGATCATCAAGGTTGATCCGACCTCAGAAGACTAGTGGTCCGTTACAGCTTGACTTTAGGGTTGGCTACGGAAACGGTGTCAGGAACCAAAAACCAAATGGCCCGTAGGGTGCTTCGCATTTTTGGTTCCTGAC
>JBCBLJ010000796.1:0-3867 GCA_038520195.1 Planctomycetota bacterium | reverse complement strand
TTTTCACTTCCGAGAAAGTCGCGTTCTCGAAGTCGACATCCAGGTACGGTTTGATTTCCTTCGCCGTCGGACGTTGGAAGGGCATTGAGTTTCGTACCGCCAGCGTCAACATCGAATCCCACACCTGTTCAGCGGTCATGCGGCGGATGACGGGCCCGGGAAAATGATAGGTGCCTCCATCGGTAAGGTCATAATCGGACGCAGCCCGCTGATAGGTCCGCGAGTAGAGGATGATGCGAACAAGGTCTTTCACGTTGTAGCCCGACCGCACGAACTCTTTGGCGAGAAACTCCATCGCGGGTCGGTTCGACGGCAGGTGTTCGTCCCGAAAGTCATCGATGGGCTCAACGAAACCGATCCCCATGTATCGTTTCCACAACCGATTGACCAACGTGTTGGCGAATTGCTCGTTATCGGGGCTCGTCAGCCAGGCGGCGAACTGATGCCGTGGCGATGCTTTCTGGGCCTTGCTGGGAATCTCACCCCACAGCACGTCGGGCTCGACCAACGACTTCGGCTTGGCGTCGTCGTAGGCATAGTCGTGGGGCAGACGAAGCTGGGCTTTGACTTCGGAGACTCGGTAGGTATTGGCCCGCACCATCCGCTGGAACGCACCGGGGACACGCCCCTTGTCGTAATGGCCGCGTGCTTCGGAGATCAGTTTGTTCGCCGGGTTCGCTTTCTTGTAACCCGGGTCGCCACGCTTCATCCGCGTACGCGTTCCGGCGGTCAGCGCGGCCAGTTCATAGAATTGATACTGAGTCCACTGGTCAAACGGATGATCGTGGCACTGAGCGCAGCCGATCTGAGTGCCGAGAAAGACTCGAACGGTGTTGTCGATGTACGGAAGCGGCATTCCGTCATCGCGGAGTTGGTAACCAACGGCCGGATTGTCCCAGATCTTTCCATCCGCGGTGAGCATCTCATAAACCCACTCGTCATACGGCATGTTGGTGCGAATCGCATCTTTGACATACGCCAAAAATGGCTCCATGACGATGTTGGGTTGAGGACGCTCTCGAAGACGAAGCGTGTCGGCCCAGAAGTTGTAGAAGTGGCTCACATAGTCTGGGCTGCTGAGCAACGTGTCGATCAGCTCTTCACGCTTATCCGGGTCCGTCGAATCGAGGAATGCCTGGGCTTCGGAGAGCGTCGGGATCCGGCCGGCGACGTCCAGATAGATGCGCCGCAAGAAAACCTCGTCGCTAATGTAGCGATTGGGTTCCTGATCCACTTCCAGCAGTTTGTCCTCGATCAAGGTGTCCAGCTGCGCGGCCGCCAGATCCAGTTCCGTTCGCCGCTGCTCGTCAGCCGGCTCGACGTCCATCAGATTCGAGGGCGCGTTGCGAACACTCTCAGGTAGTCGAATTTTGGGGGCCTTCTTCTTGTTCGACGAGTTTTTCTGGGCCAGAGCGGTCGCGGGGGAAATGACGAGCGCAAAAAGCAATCCGAGGGGCAAAAGGCCGCCAAGTCGCTTCATGTCCGTTCCTTGAGCATTCGGTGGAGGAGTCGTGCCGGTTTGACGCCGGCGACGTGTTTTCAGCCCGCACCGCTGTCAAATGCAGATCGGACCTCGTGATGAGAACGCTTTCAATGCAAATTCGTCACCATGGATATTGTATGAACGGCTCGACGCTTCGCTGGCTTCGAATCGGCGACTACACCCCAATCGAAGCCGTTTTTGCCCAGATTTGCCGACAAAAGCCGCACCACCTCGAATAGACAACGAATTTCGCCGGTCGGGGAATGTCGGGTCGAGCCCCGGGAATCTCTTTCGTCGCGCCACAAGACTGTGATACAAGCCCACAGCTCTGCTTACCCCCTTTCGCTGGATCATGCCCTCAATGCTTGGCGATTTTAAAGTCGGTCGCTGTAGTCGGAAGTGCTTCAGCGAGGATCGCCCTCTCCAAGAGGGGGAGGCTTTCTACTCGGTCGTCATCGAGAATCCCAGTGGGTTCGAGCGCCGCGACTACAGCGCCGGTAGTTGGCAGGGACCTCCAGAGGGGGCCGTCGGCCATTGGAAAAACCGGATGCCCGAGTCGGGAGAGCGAAAGCTGGTTTTGGCGCCGCGAGAGGTTCTGATTGACTTGCTGCGTCAAATGGAATCGGCGGAGATCGAGACGCCGGCCGCAAAACTGCGGTACTTGCTAGCGCTACTCCTGCTTCGACGACGCATGGTTCGTCTTGCAACCGCCGCTTCCACCATTGCGGAGGAAGAAGGCGACGAAGCCAAATGGATGCAAATTGAAACACCCAATGATGGATCCATCATTCGAATCGCGGAGTGCCGGATCTCCAAAAGCGAAACGGAATCACTGACTGCGTCGCTCAATGAGTTGCTTTATTGCGAGGCCGGGGCAGGCGAAGACGATGACGAGACTGCTGGATCACGATCGACGGAAACCGACAACGGATGAATTGAGATGTTGAAGACCGCACGGAAGCGATCGATCGTCACGAGTGGACTGCTGCTCGGACTCGTCTTTGTTTGCGGCGGCGCGACGTGCGCCCCGCGACGCCCCTCCTTTGAATTCCCTCCGCCACCGGTGGCGCTTACGACGACGCCCGATCTTGCCCAAGTCGTTGCGGCGGTCAACCGAACCTCCGCCATCCGCGAGTTGTCGACTAATACCGCGAGCATCGAAGTGATTTCGATGCCCGGGACGCCGAAGTTATCATCTTCCTCGCTCTCACTTCGCCGCGATCGTGACTTTCGGTTGCGAGCCGGGCTCCCGATCGTGCTGACGCCCGTTTTGGATATGGGCAGCAATCAGGAAGTCTTTTGGTTTGAAGTCCCCGAGGGGATCCGCAAGGTACTTTACTTTGCACGGCACGACCAATATCGACAGCAACTCGATCGCGCGATCTTGCCCGTGGATCCGAGTTGGGTGATGGACGCGGTCGGACTAGTGCAGATCGATCCAAATACCGTGGTAGCGGGCCCGGTGATGCGCCCCGACGGGAAGCTCGAGATTCGCAATACGATCGCGATGCCAACGGGTGTGTTTCAACGCGTTTGCTACATCGACGCGGCGGCAGGCCACGTGACGGACCAGTTTCTGTTCGCGCCCTCGGGTGTCGAGATCGCGCGTAGCAACGCGAGCGACCATGAGTTCTTCCCGGCGCAACAGTGCTCTCTTCCGCATACCGTGCAGTTGAAACTCACGCCCGCCGTCGGGCCACCATTGGAAATGAAGATCGATGTCGGAACCTACACCGTCAACCAGTTGTTGAGCGGCGATCCGAATTTGTTCGTGATGCCTCAGACTGCCGGCGCGGCGGTCGACCTGACCACGCTTTCACCCGGTAACGGCATCCCCGTCGCGCCGGTCGGCTACCAACCCAGCGGCGAATTGGGCCCGCTGCCGTATCGCGGCACCGTCGCGCCGTGACGCGCTGTCAGCGCCGGCACGATTGACGCAGCGGTTCGCACTCAGTCGTCGAGCAGGCTGTCGCAAACCTGGACCTTCGCCCAGTTGTCTTTTTGTCGCTCGATGAACTGAAGGTGTCTCGGTGCGGTTTGATAAACGTCGTGCGTCGCTCGATCCTGGAAGATCACGTGGAGCGAAACGTCGTACTCGACATTGACTTCGCGCGACAACTCCACGTCTCGACGTCCGACCGAAAAACCGACGACGCCGTCGTGGTCATCAAGATAGGTTTTGCAGTCGGCGAGTAGGCTCGCGACGGCCTCTTCGGAGTTGTCATTGAGTGTAAAGAAGACGTGATGCGCAAGCCGAGCCATGGAGCGTTCCTTTGCGGGAGGGAGGGGAGACGTCAGGCGGCATCGTAGCGATTTGTGATTGTCTGCGCAACCGACTCGTGCGAATGGGCACGACTCGGGCGATATGGCAGCAACCTCAGGCG
>JBCBLJ010000865.1:0-3440 GCA_038520195.1 Planctomycetota bacterium | reverse complement strand
CGTTGGCGAGAAGAAGCACCCGCGCATGTGTTTCTAACCACCTGCTGCGACGGCTCGGCGGCGTGGCGAGTGACGGACACCGCGGCGTTTGCGGCACGGCGCGAAGCGGCGTTCGCGATTCCGTATCGACTTTGTCAGCGCTGGATGCAGCAAAGGATCGACGACGGACGCATGGGTGAATCAAGCCTCGTAACGGTCGTGCGCGGAGGCGGATCGTTCGGAATTCAGCCTGATGGAGCGGTGTCCAATGAGTCCGGCGCGATGGCGGGACTCACCAAAGCGATGTTGATCGAAGCTTGGATGCGCGGCCATCGCGACACGCCGATGCTGGTGGTGGATGCACCCAATACTGCCGCGCCTCGTCAGGTGATCGACGGCATCTTTCGCGAGCTGGCGGTTCCATCCTACGACGAAGAGGTTGTCGTCGACGGAGAAACACGACTCGCGGTCGCGGCATCGCATGCACCACTCGAAGCCCTCTCGGCGGAAACAACTCCGAAGGTGCCTCGGTTCCCTTTGACACGCGGCGGAACCTGGGTCGTCGCCGGTGGCGGTCGAGGCATCACCGCGATGACTGCCATGGCACTGGCAGAGCGCCACGACATGAAGCTTCATTTGCTTGGCATGGCGCCGCCGCCAAACATCGATGCCACGACTCGAGAACACGCCCAGCGTGATCGCGCCGATCTTCGTCGGGTCACGATGCGGCGGCTGCAAGCGGAGGGCAAGAACCCGGTGAAGCTTTGGCGTCAAATGGAAAAGGCGATCGAGATCGATTTGACGCTTCAAGACTGTTTGGCCCGCGGAATCCAAGCGACCTATCACAGCGTCAACATTCGGGACGCCGCAGCGGTCGACCGGGCATTGGTGAAGATTCGCCAAGCTGACGGCGCGATCCATGGCGTGATCCAAGGCGCCGGTTCGGGGCAAGACGCCCGGTTCGATCGAAAGCGACCCGACAAGGTCGACCAGTGTTTGAGTGCGAAGATCGATGGCACCGTCGCGCTCGCCGCAGCAACGCAGCATGATCCGCTGGAGTGGTTCGTCGGTTTTGGTTCGATCAGCGGGCGGTTCGGCGCCAACGGACACACGGACTACTCGGCCGCGAATGACGCGCTCGCGAAATTAATCGGTGAGTTGGGTCGGCTGCATCCAAACACACGCTGTTTGACATTTCACTGGCACGCGTGGGGCGATGTCGGGATGGCGACCAAGCCCGAGGCCAAGCTGGCGTTGGACATGATCGGGATGGAGTTCATGCCGGCAGACGAGGGCCTCGCGCATTTCTTGCGGGAGCTGGAACAGGGTGGAGATGCTGCGGAAGTGCTGATCACGGATCGACGCTACGTGCGGAAGTTCTTTCCTTGCGGCGAAGACGACGAACCGTTCGCCGCGCCGTTGTTGATGCCGAACCTGCGGGCGAACGAAAGCGATTCCTTCCGCGCGAGGACATCGCACACGGTGACGCTCGATCCAACGCGTGACCTGTTTTTGATGGAGCATCTGGTCGGCGAAAAGCCCACGCTGCCGATGGCTGTCGCGCTGGAGATGATGGCCCAGGCAGCGGCTCTGCAAACGGGCGAGACGATTCGGCAAGTGCTCGGCTTGAGAGCCATCGCGCCACTGAAGTGCCATAGCGATGACGCGTTCGCGCTGGAGCTGGTGCAAGACGCCGACGATCGGTCCGATTGGCATTTGACCTGTGCTCTGCGACGCAAAGACGGACGTCTGGTCGAAGCCGGCAAACGGCATTTTTCGGCGAGGTTCAGCACGGAGGCCGCGAAGGACCTTCCCGATGAGTCGCCGGTAGTACCCTCGCTTCCTCAATCGCTGGTTGAATACCTACCGCCTGAAGCACCGGTGTATCACGGGCCTCCGTTGCGTTGTTTGCGGACGATCGGATTCGCGACGAGTCCCGCGGCAAAAAACATCCCGATTGCCGTCGGAACGATCGTGGCTCCATCGCCCGCGCATTTGGCGGGCGAACACCGACCCCTGAGTGGATGGGTCACCTCGCCCGCGACGTTCGACGCGATGCTGTATGCCGCGGGCATGTTGGCGGGACACGTCGGCGGCCGCGCGAGTCTTCCGGTCTCGATGGATCGCGTGGAGTTAGGACGCTTGCCGACACCCGGCGAGCCACTGGAGATCCTGGTCCGTTGGCTCGTCGACACCGAAGACGGTTCCGGCGGGATCCTCTCCGCGACATTGACGGGTCAGAACAAAGACCTCATCACTCGACTCGTCGGCTACCGCGTCGCTTGGATCGGATAGCGTCTCACTCAAGCGCCACCCGAAGCCATTGAATCAGCGATGCAGTTCGCCGAGGCCTTCGGGCAGTTTGCCCTCGGCGACTTCTTCGTCCCACTCATCCATCAGTGGCCACGATTCGGCAAGGGTGCCGAAGTCGGCCATCTTGAGGTAGCCGCGGACGCGATCAATCGTGCGATCCATGAACGCACGATCGTTCGGAAAGATCGGACCGTGGCTCGGCGCGAGCCACTTCACGTCGCTGTCGCGGATTCGTTCGAGTGAGCCGATGAACGCCTTGATATCACTTCCATGGTGGGCATCAATTGCGCCGATGCATCCGTCGCGGTAGATATTGTCACCGCTGAGCAACACGTCGCCGACGCGAAACGCGAGTTGGCTGTTGGTGTGTCCGGGCGTGTGCCAGACTTCGACCTCCATCTCGCCGACGCGGATCACGTCGCCGTCCTTGACCTGATGGTCGACGTCCACTTTCGGCATGTCCATCTTCAGGCCCTGCGCATCGATTTGCGCCATCGTCCAGAGCGGGTCACCCTCGGCCATTGGTTTGACGGCATTTGGGTGCGCCGTCACGCTCGTTTTGAGCAGGGCCTTCAGTTTTGCGAGCCCTTGAATGTGATCCACGTCGGCGTGCGTCGCGATCAATGTCTTGCATTTCGAAAGCGGAAAGTCGAGCTTCCGAATGATCTCGACGAATTCGTCCACCGTTTCTTCGTAACCGATGTCCACGAGTGCCCATTCGTCTGCATCGTACAACAAGTACACATTGCACCCGATCACTTCGCGGGCTTGGAAGTTCAGTTCAAGGATGCCTGGAAAGATCGGATTGCGTTGGATCATCGCTTCAAACGTTGGACGAGGTCGGGGCTCTATTCTAGCGCGGCGTCGAGGACATCGGCCAGACCGCTCCGATAGTCGGGAAAGCGCAAACTCGGTAGCAAGAGTCGTTTCATCTTCTGATTCCGAATTCGCTTGTTGCTGTCGCTTCTCATTAGCTTTGGCGAGTCTGCGGCGGGCGTCTTGAAACGTGGCGAGGGCGCACCGCATTGCCGGGCGATTTCTTCATAAAACTCGCGGCGGACAACCGGTGCATCGTCACTGATGAGAAACAAACGCGCCGTGTCATCGTCGAGTGCATGATGCTCCGACATCGGTCCCTGCGCGTCGGT
>JBCBLJ010000107.1:0-15078 GCA_038520195.1 Planctomycetota bacterium | reverse complement strand
CCCGCTGCTTCTAACGGTGGGCGCGGAGGTGCTTGGGATGAGTTGAGGCCACACCTCAGGGCGAAGCGATTCATAATCGACGCACCCTGAGAGCAGTTGCTTGAGGACGTCCTCCAAGTACACCGCCACGTCGAGGTCATTTCGCACCGCGCCGCTAACGACCGTCATCAACGTCGCCGTTCGGTACCCCGATCCAAGACTGCCAAGGTGAAGCCAGTTCTTGCGACCAAGCGCAATCTGCTTGACGATTGAGCCACAATGACCTCCTTGTTTGAATGTTCGTGGGTTCCTTAGTTATTTGCTGGGGGCTTTCGGCATCGTGCTTGTGGGGCTGGTTAGCTTCTGGGGTTTGACGATGCCGGCTGGATAGTCACCGAGTTTCTTCAGCCGCTCGAGCTCTTGTTCATCGGCCCAATAGATCCATCGGCGTCCGAACTGCTTGGCCTGAACCCAACCTCGGTGACGCCAGCCGGTAAGTGTGGGTGGCTGAATTCCGATTCTCTTCGCGAGCACGCCGCTGCGATACCGCGGACCGGTCATGGTCGGTGCAGAGCCGATCATGCCCTTGCGTCGAAGCGCGAGGAAGAGAGCATTGATGCTGGAGTCCGTGAACTGTTCCTTTCGTGCGGACCGGCAGCCTTCCGTGTTTAGCGTGCGGAGTATTTAGTTTCGCGGACAGCCCGAGTTGTAGAGGTCTCGCGTGCGAGAATAGTTCGTCGGCATTATCTAGCTCGTCGAATCGCATGACCGTACGGCGCGTTTCGTGTTGACTGGTGAAGTGGCCGGACGAGTGAACCGTAACAGACAATCGTTCAGTCTCATCGAGCACTTCCACCACGATTCGGTCGATCAGAATTCGAACCAGGTCCTGACGGCACGACGATCGCACCAAACTCTGTAGGTAGTATTCGGTTGTGATTTGCCTGAGGAAAGGGTGGGGCGAAGGATTGGTTGTCACCCTTCTGTTTTGCCCTGATATGGAGCCGGCAAATGCGATCGCTTATTGGTGAGTTTCACGACTGTTTTGACCGAGTGGAAGACGTCCGAGTACAAGGACGCGTCGTTCATCCGATGAATTCGATCTTGTTCTTGATCGTCACGGCGGTCATCGCTGATTGTGATGGTCCAGAGGAGATCGAGGAGTTTGGAAACGATCGCCTCGACTGGCTGTCGCAGTTTGCTGACTTCAGCGAAGGGATTCCTTCGCACGACACGATTGGACGCGTCCTCCCATTGATTAAGCCGGATCAATTTCAAACGGCATTGCTGCAGTGGCACCATGCACTTCGTCAGCGGCACGCTACGCTGGCGGAAGCGGAGTCCGATTCGCCAACGCACGTCGCGATCGATGGTAAAACCGCGCGTGGTTCTTACACCGATGCTGAGAAGTCTAATGCGATTCACCTTGTCTCGGCGTGGGCAACCGAACATGGAATCGCGCTTGGCCAAACACAAGTGGATTCCAGATCAAACGAGATCGCGGCAATTCCCGACCTGCTGGAGTTTATCAATGTGCGAGACTCGATTGTCACTCTCGACGCAATCGGTGCTCAGAAGTCGATCGCGGCACAGATCGTTGAGGAGAAAGGCGATTACGTTTTTGCCTTGAAGGATAACCACCCCAAACTGGCCGACGTCGTTCGCCAGCACTTCGAAGAAGTTCATAGCGAAGGTCTGGTCGAATCGGGATTCCGATCCAAAACCGATCGCAAGAAGCGAGCATCTCGTGAAGAGGAACGTTTCTACGCAGTCGGGCCGATTCCCAAATCGATGAAGGCGTTAACGGATCAATGGCCTGGCGCGAAGAGCATCGGCCAAGCGATCACGACAACCGAACGCGCGGGGATCACTCGAGAAGAAGTGCGCTACTACATCAGCAGCCGTCCGGCACTTGTGGGTGAGTTCGCCAACTGCGTTCGCAACCACTGGCGCTTCGAATCGATGCACTGGATTCTGGACATGGTGTTTCACGAGGACGCGAGCCGTGTGCGGACGAAAAACGCGGCTTCCAACCTGAGCTTCTCACGACGCTTTGCAACGACACTTCTCAAACGGGACACTTACAAGCGAAGCATCAAAGGCAAACGAAAAAAGGCCGCCAGAAATTCCGAATTCCTTCAAAACGTCCTATTCGCAGCGTGATTTTGGTGCGATCGTCGTGGTCCTGACGGTCATTGGCGGATGTTTGCTCGCTGTTCCAGAGTGATCGAAGACTGTTCGACAGATCCTTGATGGCTTGTCGTTGATGGGGTGTGAGTTCGTCCGGCTGCTGTTGTCGGAATCGATTCAATTCTTCTTCGTTTTTGCGTTGGTTACGTAGCGTTTCTTCCCATCGCTTCTCCCACACCGATGCGACAAGACGATTGGAGGGATCAACCTCCTCGTAGCGACGTTGGGCAAGTTTCGCTTCATACGTCGCTCGCTCGACGTTCTGCTGATGAAGAGTTGCTATCCGAGCGCGGTCTGACTCAATGTCTTCGGCAGCTGTAAGGCTAAGGATGGCCCCGCGAATTACTGTCAGGTTTGAGGGCTTGTACGATAGTTCCATTTCGGGAGCCGCTCATCGTACAGGATTCGTAAGCTGTCTTTCATCTGTTGGGTTGCCGTGCGTCCTGCTTCATAGCAGCGTCGGATGATGTTCACCGTAGTTTTCAAGCCCGTGGACGTTGATGCCGTCCGCATCAACCTCAACACCGTGTCGAGACTGTCAAATAGGAGTCCGCTGCAGGCGCGGCCGACGTGGGGAAAGAAGCGACGTTCGATCGGGTTGTATTTTGAGCAGTACGACGGGTAGTGCGCGATGCGAATCTCGAGCCCGATCGAGTCACTCAATCGCTGCAAATCCCATTTGAACAAGGACGTGTTTGCCGGATTGCTGCCGCCGCAATCGCATGTCAACAGGATGGATTCCGCAGCCGGATAACGCCGCTTGCCGATTTGATTCCAAAAACGGCGGAAGCTGTCACACGCGAACTCGGTGGTGTCTCGCGAAAGTCCAAGGTTGATGTGCCCACGATTGAAGACCGGATCGTAGATCCCATGCGGAATCACTACGCCATCAGCCCAAGAAGGAAAGTCGTGATCGAAGGCCTGAAAGGCTCGCGTGGGCCGAACGCGGCCTTTTCGATAGAGCATTCCCAGATGCTCCTTCGCCTTGGTGTCGATTGAAAACCATGGATTGCCGTTGGACTCGTATTGTTCAATCAACTCCGCGATTCGCTCGAACTGGGCATCACGGTCGGGATATTCACCGCCAGCAAGAACCTTGTGAATCTTGCGTCGGCGGATGCCTGCTTGCTCAAGCCAACCGACATCGAGAACGATTGACTAGGCGGGAATCCAGCCACGTTTCGATTTCGGTTGCTTGATCAGACGCATCGATTTGGCTTGGTCGAGCCAACGCCGCACGGTTCGCGTGTCGCGATCGAGCGTCCTGGCGACGGCCGCTCCGCTGATCGGTTTGTCGGCGTACAGATCGCCAACCGTCGCGGCGACAAGCTTCGCTCCGTGTTCTAGCGGCGATGCCGGTACATCGACCGATCCCGGCACCCAGCCCTTGGTGCAATACGGATTGTTCGTCGGCACAGGATTGGCCGTCCCGCGTCCTTGGCCTCGTGTAGGTCAGCGTCTGATGCGATTGCATGCCCACCACGACACCAATCTGCCGCGCAGAAACCGGCTTGGCGGTCTTGGCATACAGGTCTTCGAGCGTCGCAACTACGTCGTCGACCCGCGTTTCGCCGAGCCGTTTGAAACGGATCACATTTGGTTCTCGTTTTGTACCATTGAGAACGCGGATCGGCGAGTACCGCTTCACTGAGTACGAGTACCGCTTCAATGAGTACGAGTACCGCTTCACTGAGTACGAGTACCGCTTCACTGAGTACGAGTACCACTTCACTGGGTAGGGTCCGTTCAATGAATGGCGAGAAACGCGATCGGAAGATGAAGATGTCGCGGAGGGCGATGAGCTTAGGGTGTCTGGGTCGATGCGGGCCAACGGATGATCCTCTGGCCGGATCCGTCGCTTAGCTTGAGGTCGGCGATGGAGGCGGTCCCGGGCCCGTCGCTGACGTCAATGCGAATTTGGTACAGTCGCTTGGAGTCAGGGAGGTCGATTTGAACGGCTTGCCACTGCTCGCCGGACTGCACCGGAAAAGAGATTCGCTTTCCTTTGGGCAAAACCGTCTTGGCGTCCGCCGTATAGAAAAACTCGCCGTTGCCGGCCGTCGAACTCTTCAGCTTGAATGTCAGTCGGTAAGGGCCATTGGGTAGTTGACGCCCACGCAGGTCGATCGCGATCCCAGGATCATCACCGGTGAAGGTGAGCCGAATCTCGTTGCCGACAACTTCCATTTGCGTATTCTTGCGAGCGCGAATTCTCTTGCTGCGATCGGGCGTAACACCGCTGCTTGTGCCTGTCGCCTTGTTCGGACGTACGTATTCGGCTGGGTTCTTCGCGTCGAACCGCGTCCACTCACGGTGTCGATGGGGGCGTTTGGATTCGCGGTTGACAGGCGCGTTTAACCGTTTGGGAAGACGCAGAACCTCTTCCGCGATGTCATGCCAATTCTTGACCATCTCTCTCAGTCGATCGGGCTCTTGTGTTGCAAGGTCGATGAGTTCCGATCGGTCCTGCGCGACGTTGTAAAGTTCCCATGCAGCACTTTGAAAACTGACCAGCTTCCAGTCGCCGTGCCGGAGACCTCGGTCGGCTGAGAACAAGAGATGGATCGGGGGCCGATCTCCAAGCGGACGGCCTTCCAAGACAGGTTTCAATGAGACTCCCGAGACCGGACGGAGGTCTCGCCCCTGCCAGGCGTCGGGAATATCTGCGTCCGTGATCTCCACCAACGTTGGCAGCACATCGATCAGGTGGGCTGGCTGATCGACAATCGATCCTGGTTGAAGTTTCAACCCGGCTGGCCAGTGAACGATGGCGGGCGTCGAGATTCCACCCTCAAATTGATTTTGTTTGTAGTAGCGGAAAGGGCTGTTGCGAGCCCAAGCCCAACCGGTCGAATCGCCAAGAGAATCCTCTGCGCTGGTGGGTGCGATGCCCAGCCGGGGCTTGCGACGATCGTAAGGGCAAGCCCCGTTGTCGGAGACAAACAGAATGAACGTGTTTTCCAGTTCTCCGTTTGCCTTTAGATCCGCCACGAGCCGTCCGACCTCCTGGTCGACTCGGTCAATCATCGCGGCCAAGGTCGTCATGCGATTGGCCTCGTATTCGCGCATCCACGGCTCGAGATCGCTCCAGGCGGGAACGTGCTCAGGTCGAGGGCTTGGTGTGAGCGATGCCGGCAACACTCCAAGACGTTTTTGTTTCCCGATCCGAGCACTGCGAATGGTGTCCCAACCCTGCTCGTACTTGCCCACATATTTGGCATAGTCATCGGGCAGCGCATGAAGCGGGGCATGCGGCGCATTGAAGGCAACGTACAGATACCATGGCTGATTCGCTTGCCGAGCTTCCTCCAAAAACTGCAATCCGAAATCGATGTTGGCGACCGTCGTGTAAAAGCCTTCTGACGGAACTTGCCACCGCTGACCATTCAGTCGGAAGGTGTTGTCACCAGAAAAGTAGTTGCAGGCGCCGCTGAGATGCCCGAAATACCTCCGGAACCCGAAGTCAGTCGGTTGCTGTTTCAGATGCCACTTGCCGGTCATTGCAGTGAAGTAGCCGGCCTTGCCTAGGATTTCCGCCGATGTCACGGCGTGTGACAACGAAGTGTCTCCTGCGGCGATGCAATACTGCCCCGTCAACAGGCTGACTCGCGAGGAGTGGCATTTTGCCGTGTTGTAAAACTGGGAGAAACGAGCGCCGTTGAGGGCAAGGGCGTCGAGATTGGGCGTCTCGATTTCACTTCCGTAGCAACCGAGGTCCGAGAACCCGAGATCATCAACCATCATGACAACCACGTTGGGCGGACCGGGCTCCGCGGCGGCCGTCGTTGCCGCCAACAGGAAGCACGAGATCAGGCTGATGAGTTTCATCGTTGGCCGGTCTTTCATGAGTGACTTTCGGAGTTGAGTTGATTCGCGTCAATGAGAGAGAAGCTTCATGTACCCTCTGGTGTCTCGCTGACGATTCACTTTGTCGGACGGGGACTTCATTCTAGCCAGTCAAGTCAGTAATCGATTTCTGCCAGGGTTGTATTTTCGTGCGTTTGCAACAACTGTTGGCTCAATTCTCTCAACGTCCCTCGGATGCCCCACGAGCGCTTCTGCCGGAAACGTTGTCAGTAGCTACAATCCGCTATGTCGCGAGAAGGCACCGTCCTCATCGCTTTCGAAAGCGATTCGCATCTGCGAATTGCCGTGGCCAATGCACTCCGCGAGCTAACCATCATCCATGAAATACTTCCTGCTGCTGTTCCTGCTGTTCCCGATACTGGACGCAATCGCCGAAGAACCGAAGGAGCTTCTGCGCGTTGGTGTCGTCGGCCTCACCCACGACCATGTCCACGCCGTCCTTGGTCGTCACAAGAACCGAGAGTTGAAGATTGTCGGGATCGCCGAGTCGAATCGCGAACTTGCGAGCCGATTCTCGAAGCGCTACGGATTCGCGATGGATCTTGTCCACGATTCGCTCGACGAAATGCTGGATGAGGCCAAGCCGGACGTCGTCAGCGATTATGGCTCCACCTTCGGTCACCTCAAGACCGTTGAAGCGTCGGCGCCTCGAGGAATTCACGTGATGGTCGAGAAACCGCTGGCAGTCAATCTCGATCACGCGAGAACGATGCAACGACTCGCCGACCGGCATTCGATTCAGCTACTGACGAACTATGAAACCACGTGGTACCCCAGCCATCATGACGCGAAGACGCTCCTGCAGGACAAATCGTACGGAGACATCCGCAAGATGGTCGTCCACGACGGCCATCGAGGGCCGAAGGAGATCGGATGTAGCAAAGAGTTTCTCGAATGGTTGACAGACCCGGATCAAAACGGCGGTGGAGCACTGATGGATTTTGGTTGCTACGGAGCGAATTTGGCAACTTGGCTGATGGAGGGTGAGCGCCCCGTCACGGTGACGGCGGTCACTCAGCAGATCAAGCCGGAGACGTATCCACATGTCGAAGACGAAGCAACGATCATCCTGGCCTACAACAAGGCGCAAGCGATCATACAAGCCAGTTGGAATTGGAACTACAGTCGGAAAGACATCGAGATTTACTGCACCAACGGTTCCGTCCATTGTCTCAACGCATCGAAGATGTCTGTAAGAACAGGGGATTCCGGTGCCGAAGCGAAGACCGCGGCGACTCTGCCCGCCGCAGTGTCCGACCCCTACAAGTACTTCGCCTCCGTTGTACGCGGTGAGATCCAGGTCAAGCCGACCGATCTTTCCGCCTTGGAGAACAACATGGTGGTCATGGAGATTCTTGATGCCGCCAAGCGTTCGGCCGCGGAGAACCGGACGATTCGTTTGAACTAAACGTTCCCTGAAGCAGGCGGTTGCCAATCACGACCCCGCGCTCAAGCGGACTCACCATGCTCCGAGATCCGCTATTCCACTTCGAATTCGATTGTCGAAGGTTCGCGTCCCGCGGTCCATCTTGACACCTGCACCGCGAGCCGGGGACGAGTCCGCCAGCTGATAGTCGTCGGCCCGAAAGGAACCAGGCTTCGTAAACTGTGGTGCCAACGAGACATCCGATGCGCTGCGGGCGAACGGTTCCGGGGTTCCGCCAAACCAGAGGTTGGCGGCAAACGTTAGCCCCGGCTGGCGAGTCCGGAGCGACGTGATTGGAACCGCCCGTTGTTGGTGGAAAATATTATTCACCACTCTCGTCCCACGGTGACCGCCGTCCGGATCGATTTTCAGCAGTGCCGCGGTCGAACCATAGGCCGTGTTGTGAGCAATGAGTGTGTCCTTCAATCCACCGCCGCTCTGAAAGGAGCCATAACTAATGGCGGATCGATTCCCGATCAGCACGTTGCTCGTAATGGTGTTGTTTCGGCAAGGATTGGAAAGCGGACCGTACGACTCGTTGGCGATCAGTATGCCATCGGCCGGATGCGAAAATCGAAAGAAGTCTTCATCGCCGCTGGAATAGACCAGATTTCGATTGACTTGGGCGTTTGTGGAATTGTCCAGATACACGTTGACCGAAAAGTTATCGTGAACTTCGTTGCTCTCAATGACCGTCTCATCGGAAAGATAGAAGCCGATGCCTTCACCATAACTGCGGTGGACTCTGTTTCCTCGGATCGTCACACGACGGGCAGTGCCACCGATGGCTGATCCCCACGGGATGTTTCTGCCGCCCAGACGCCTCGCCTTTTCGGTAACCGTGTTCGCCTTGCGCGGTGCATTGTTCAGACAGACATCGCGTACATCGTTCCCTTCGATCAGGATGTCGATTGGTCCCTGCTTCGGATCAGTAAAGCCAACCTGGATGCCGCTGGCGTAACAATTCTGGATGGTATTGTTGCGAAGTTCCACATGGTGCGCTCGGGTTCCCGGTCCCCATATTCCGATCCCCGATTGCGGTGAGTCGCGAATCGTGAATCCTTCGACTCTCACGTAGCCGTTGGCGATACCAATGAGCGTGAGGCTCTTGCGATGTTGCTCGTCACGCGGCACGACATTCGAGCCATCGATCACGACCGTTTCGTTCACCGCCGCACGGAGTGTGATAGGCCGACCAGGAGAGCCTGCGTTCGGGAGAATCACCGGTTGGTCAAGCCGATACAGGCCTTTGCGAACGATGATGTTGTCGCCGGGCGACTGGGCCGCATTGACCCCGCGTTGGATCGACCGAAACGGATGGGCGTCGGTGCCGGGCGACCGATCGTTGCCGTCAACAGCGACATAGAAGTCAGCGCCATTCGCTACGCCCGAAAGCAGAAAACTCATCAGCATTGCCGTTTGAGCATGCTTCATTGTGCCCACCTGTCAGGCTGATTTAAAGAACGAGTCGATCCGGTACTTTGCAGGACGATCTGCACCGATGATCACGTTTGTTTGATGGTACCATTCGGCCCAGCCACCGCTCATGCTTCCAGATCCCATTGGAACCCCGGAAGTACCTGCTGTCAAAACGCTCCTCGCTTCCCGCTCGGTGAACTTCCGCCGTCCACGCCAAAAACAACTTGGAAGCATGGTCCTAAAGGCGGGCAGGATGGGCCGAAGAGTGTGTCGTTTTGAAGCGAGGAACGATAGCCTCACGACGGACTATCGAGAGCTTGCGGCATCGCACAACCCACCCGAGACGTCAGAGAGGGACAACGTGAAAACAAGGATGCAGAAGAGACTCCGCTCAAACCGATTCGTTTGGCGGATCTTTCCGTCGACCGCGGCGCTGCTCACGCTGTTCGTGCGGGGCTCCTGTCTGGTCGCAACAGCAGGGATCGGTTTCGCCGATGAGGTTTCGCGAGCGGCTGTCCCGATTATCTTCGATACGGATATGGCAGGAGACTGTGATGATGCGGGAGCCTTGGCCGTATTGCATGTGCTCGCAGACCGCGGTGAAACGGAAATCCTCGCTATCGTAACGAACCGTAAGTGCGCGGCCGGGGTGTCCGGTGGCGCTTGCGACGCGATCAATACATTCTATGGCCGGCCGGACATTCCCATTGGAACTGACAAGGACGGAGCGAAGTTTCGCTGGAACAAACCGAGCACCTACACGCCGGCTTTGTTTGAAGAGTTCTCCCACAACAGTCCCGTTGATGCGGAAATGCCGGACGCTCTCACCGTCTACCGCAAAACGCTCGCCGCCGCGGAGGATGGTTCGGTAGTCATTTGCAGTGTCGGAGCACTCAGCAACCTTGAAGACCTACTTCATTCTCAGGGTGACGAACACACTCGCCTTTCGGGCAAGGAGTTGATTCAGCGAAAGGTCCGCCGAACCGTTGTCATGGGTGGACATTTCCCGCGTTCCGCGAAGCCCGAAACGAATATTCGCCTCGATCCACCAGCTTCTGTCGCCGTGGTTCACCAGTGGCCGGGGCCGATCCTCTGGCAGGGATTTGAAATCGGTTCCGCACTTCACTGCGGGGCCACGTTGAAGGACTTGCCGAAAGAGCATCCGGTCCGCCGGGCGTTTGAACTCCGCCCGTACCTCGGTGGCTTCGCAATCGATCAGGGGAAGCCGGCTCATGACCAGGCGGCTGTGTTGCTGGCTGTTCGTGGGATCGAGCAGGAATACTGGGTCGTCAGCGAGAACGGTCGAGTGGTTGTCGATTCAGACGGACACACGGAATGGAAGCCAGATCGCCGAGGGCGGCATCGTTATGTGTCTATCAGGGGTCGACCGGCTGAAATAGCTGAAAAGATCGAAGAACTGATGACAGCGAAATGAAACGACAAAATCCGGCTTCGCCCAGGACGCCGAGTTCGACCCAAACACGAAGCCGCCGGCCGGCATGCTTTCCTTTTTGCCGTCATCCCTGGCGGCTTTGTTTTGTGTGCCAGCTGATACTGGTGATGTTCCCTCCCGAGACGTTCGCTTCGGATCGCCCAAACGTCCTGTTGATCGCGGTCGATGATCTCAACGATTGGGTCGGACCGCTCGCGGGCATCCGCAGGTGAAAACGCCGAACCTGGACGCGCTCGCGGCACGCGGAACGGTTTTCACCAACGCGCACTGTCAAGCGCCGTTTTGCAATCCATCACGCACCAGTTTCCTCCTGTCGCGGCGGCCTACGTCGACGGGAGTTTACGCTCTCAACCCCAGCTTTCGTGAAGTGGAGGGATTGAAAAACAGCAGGACTGTTTTGCAGCACTTTCGCGACCATGGCTATGAAACGTATTGCGTTGGAAAGATTTTTCACAACGCATGGAAGCTTGGGAAGCTCGGCCGAAAGAAGTTGGAAGCAGATCATTTCGGCGATGGACAAAGTCCCAGTCCGATGCCGCCCATGAAAATCTCCGGTACACATCCGATTGAAGGAAAAATCGTTGATTGGGGGGCGTTTGCCCACGACATGCGGGAATGCTGTGATTTCAAAACGGCTCAATGGACGATTCAGCACCTTCAGAACCGCGAACAAAATCGCCCTTTCTTCATGGCCTGCGGATTCTATCTTCCGCATGTACCGATCTACACGACTCAGAAATGGCACAATCTCTATCCGCTTGATTCGCTACGGCTACCCGACATTCGGGATGATGACCGCGACGACTGTTCTCCATTTGCAAGGTACTTCACATGGCGAGACCCGTATCCGAAGACGGAATGGCTACGAGCGAATGACCAGCTCAAGCCGCTGGTGCAGTCGTACCTTGCAGCGATCAGTTACGTCGACCACCAAATTGGCAGAGTGATTCAAACGCTCGAGGAATCCGATCAGGCGGACAACACGGTCGTTGTCGGGTTCTCCGATCATGGGTTTCACTGCGGTGAAAAGGGCCTGTCTGGCAAACACACGCTCTGGTCCGAATCGACGCTTGTCCCGCTAGTCTTCGCGGGCCCCCGAGTGGGCGTGGGGCAACGCTGCCACGAAGCGGTCGAGTTGCTTGACTTGTACCCCACCCTATCTGAACTCTGCGACTTGGGGTTTCCGGTTGATCTCGAAGGTTTGAGCATCGTTCCGCAACTGAAAGACGCGACAGCGGTCCGCTTACGCCCCGCGATTTGCAACAGCTCGCCCGGAAGTCACTGCGTTGTAGACGAACACTGGCGTTTGATTCGATATGCAGACGGCTCGCAGGAGCTTTATGACCGCAGCGTCGATCCGGGCGAGCACCGGAACTTGATTGGTACCGACGACTACTCGGAAGTAATAGCGAGTTTGGCAAAGTGGATTCCCCGCAATGAAGCTGCGCCGGTACCGGGCAGCTTGAAGAAAATGGTCCGCCGTCGAGAAGGTCGTTGGTTTTACGAAAACACTCTGATTGAAAACTGAATCATGACACAACGCTTGCTCGCACTCGTCATTGCAGTTGGTTGCTGGACCCCTCTTCAGGCCGAACGCCCCAATGTGATCGTCGTGATGACTGATGATCAAGGCTATGGCGAATTCTCGTGCAACGGGAACCCGATCACCGAAACGCCGAACATTGACCGGCTGGCCTCGCAGGGGATTCGATTGACGGACTTTCATGTTGCCCCGATGTGTACGCCAACCCGCGGGCAACTGATGACCGGATTGGATGCGTTTCGCAACGCCGCAATCAATGTGAGTAGCGGCAGGACTCTGCTAAAGCACGATCTGGAGACGATCGCTAACGTCTTTCAGGAGGCCGGATACCGAACGGGGATCTTCGGCAAATGGCATCTTGGGGACAATTACCCGTTTCGACCGGAGGACCGTGGTTTTGAGGAAGCTCTGTGGTTTCCTTCGTCGCATATCAGCAGTGTCCCAGACGCTTGGGACAACGACTACTTTGACGACACGTATCTTCTCAACGGGAATCGCAGGCGTTACTCGGGGTATTGCACGGATGTCTTCTTTCGCGAGGCCAACAAGTGGATGGCACGTGATGATGATCGGCCATTCTTTGCGTACATCGCACTGAATGCCGCTCACTGGCCCTGGTTCGTTCCCGATCGCTATCGCCACCCGATTCGCGAGTCGATCGAAGCGAATCTGGAAGTGGTTCAACATCTGACAAAGGGAAAGATCGAATCACTCGTCAGCTTTCTCGCGATGGGCGCCAACATCGATGACAACGTGGGCCGACTTGATGCTTTCCTCAAAGGGTCGGGTTTATTCGAGGACACGGTTGTCGTCTTCCTGACTGACAACGGAAGCACAATGGGGCAAGACTACTTCAATGCCGGCATGCGAGGCAAGAAAACGCAACTGTGGGAAGGCGGCCATCGTGTTCCCTGCTTTATCCGATGGCCTGGTGGGAACCTTGGCAAGCCTCGAGATGTCAGTGAGCTTAGCCACGTCCAAGACTTGCTGCCCACGTTAGCCGATCTGGCAGGAGTCGACGCGGCACCGAAGCAGCTCGATGGAAAGAGCTTGGCTCCCGTTCTTCGAGGCGAACGTGAGTCACTTGACGATCGAATGCTGGTCATCAACTACAGCCGGATGCCACAGTTTCAGGTCCAGTACACGGACGGTAATCCAGCGATCCCGCAGAAGAACGGAGCCGCGGTTCTTTGGAAGCATTGGCGATTGTTGGAGAACCGTGAACTTTACAATGTCAAAACGGATCCGCATCAGGATCACGACGTCGCCGCCGAACATCCTATGGTGGTGGCGAAAATGCGTGATCACCTCGATCGGTGGTGGGATGAAGTGAAGGTTGACGTGATGAAGCCGCAGCGAGTTGTGATTGGAGACGATGCTGAGAATCCCATGATGCTCACCGCATGCGAATGGCTAGACGTCTTCGTCGATCAACAGCTTCAGGTCCGACGTGGCGACCGCAAGAACGGGGTCTGGAAACTGCGAGTCGCACAGGCGGGCAACTATCGATTCGAGCTTCGCCGCTGGCCGCGCGAATCGAAGTTGACGCTTCAGGCCGCGCTCCCGGAAACGAAGGTTACTGACGGCGTCTACCGACCTGGCGAATCGCTGGCCATCGTTGCCGCAACGATCAGAATTGGAGACAACGTCCGGAGTCTTCAACCAGACGATGGACATCGATCGTTTACCGCGACGGTCCCATTGAACGCGGAAGACATCGAATTGCAGACGACGTTTCTCGACCGAGACGAGAAACCAATCTGTGGGGCCTACTACGTCTACGTCGAGCGTCTGTGATAGTGGTGGATGTCACTTCCGAGTGGCCAACCGAAAAATCTGATCCCTGTCTCATTGGCCCCGTCGGTTGGCAGTCTGCCGTTTCGGGCTGACAACGGTTCGGGCCACCAAGGCGCAAAAAAACTCGTTTCCGACGGGACTGCTGACAGAACGTTGTCAGTAGGGCAAGGCTACCGTGGTGTCTGCAATGAACCTTGGCATTCTTTCCCAATGGAGGAGACACTCGATGAGTTTTCACCCGCAACACTTGGCAGTTTGGGTCGAAATCCCGGTGAGCGACATGGAACGCGCCAGCCGGTACTATGAAGCGGTGCTTCAGACTGAATTGAAACGTAGTGATGATGGTCCAAATCCAATGGCGACTTTTGTGACGGACGACGAGTCCGGGGTTTCGGGCCATCTCTATCCCGGGCGCCCCGCTGACAACGGTGCGGGACCGACCGTCCATCTCAATTGTCCCGGAAGGCTCGAAGAGACACTCGATCGCGTGAGGCAGGCTGGCGGCCAGGTGATCTCAGAAATCGTGGCGATCCCGGCAGGACGCTTCTTCTATAGCGTCGATCTGGACGGCAACTCAATTGGATTTTTCTCACCGGCCGATGCGACGAGCTGACCGACTCTTTCAGATCGTTCAGTACTTCCGTAGCGGTCGCTTGATCACGGCTGCGGAGTTGGGGCAGCATCTTGAGGTCTCGCCGAGGACGATCTACCGGGACATTGCCGACCTACAGGCCAGTGGTGTCCCGATCGAAGGGGAAGCGGGGGTGGGCTATGTCCTAAAGAGTGGATTTGATCTCCCACCCATGATGTTCAACCGAGACGAGGTCGTTTCGCTGATCGCTGGAGCGAGGCTGATTCAGGCGTGGGGCGGTGCGGCCATGGCTCGCGCCGCCCTGCAGGCTCTGGACAAGATCGAGTCTGTCCTTCCGGATCCGATCCGTGAGCAGACTCGTCAGGTCGAAATACATGCAGTCTCGAACGGGATCACAACCGAAGTACGACAACGGATTGATGAGTTGGAGCAATCCATTCAGGAGCGGCAACGCCTCCAACTGACGTACTGCGATGCTCAGGGAGAGGAGTCGCGCCGATTCATCTGGCCATTGGGGCTTTGGTTTTGGGGCAAGGTCTGGACGTTGGTCGCGTGGTGCGAATTAAGGACGGACTTTCGTCTGTTCCGAATTGACCGTATCGCCGCAACGAAACCAGATGGCCAGTATCCAAATGACTCGGAGAAATCGCTGAAGGAGTTCTACCGAAAAATGGAAGCAGAATGTCACGAGCAACGCCCTGAAGCGTGACCCAACGAGACCAGAGCGAACGACGAACTATTGGTTCACCTTGACGCCGAATGATTTCAATTTGTCGGCCCAGGCTTTCTTCTTCGCCGCGGGGATCGGATTG
>JBCBLJ010000072.1:0-17305 GCA_038520195.1 Planctomycetota bacterium | reverse complement strand
GCGTAAACGCGAGTTGGGGCGAGAAGCAGTACGAATTCGAGCAAGGCGGCACTCGGAACGTTGGCGAGAAAGGGCCGAATCCGTGGGGCCTGTACGACATGCTCGGCAATGTTTTTGAGTGGTGCGATGACGGCCAACGCGACTACACCGAAGATGCCGAACGCGATCCACGCGGACCGTCGATGGCTTCAGCGTACCGGGTGATCCGGGGCGGCAGTTGGCTCTCCCTCGCGCAGGACGTGCGTGCGGCGTTCCGGCGCTGGGACTCGCCCGTGAATCGGAGCAACCGCCTGGGCTTTCGTTGCCGAGTTCGTGAGTTCAGGCCAAGCCCGGAGGGCCGGAGTCGGTGAATGCGGAGCCGTCGAAGCCCGTAGGCGGAGCGGCGGAGACAGCGGAGTGACGATCCGATGAGGTGCGGCGCGTTACGGGCGGGGGCGGAGTGAACCACGAAATACACGAAAAACACACGAAAGGAAAATCGGGAAAGGGAAAGAGGTTGGTTGAGCGTCGACTGGGGATGATTCCGTGGCGGAATTCTTGCCGCGTGCGAGTCAGCGAATTTATAAAATCGGCGGAATCTGGTGTAAGCGCGGGCGAGAAGCGAGCATGTCCTTTTAGACTCGTTCGCTCCGTGCCGGAAAATGATCGTGCTTCCTGAAACTCGCTACAGCCTGATTGCCCGCCTCACGCGGCCGGAAGATACGGCGACGTGGCGGGAATTCTTGGCCACCTACGAAGCGGCGATCGTTCGCTATTGCCGCTCCCGCGGCTTGCAGGATGCGGACGCGGCAGAGGTTTGTCAGGACGTTTTGCTCGCCGTTCACAAAATCGCCGAGAGCTGGGAGCCCTCCCCTAGGCCCGGCAGTTTTCGCGCTTGGCTGTTCGAAACGGCACGCCGTTCCTGCTTGAAATCGTTACGCCGGCATCGCGACGAGCCACTGACCGAAGAGCAAGCCGAAGACTTGCTCGATGAGTCGGACGAGCCGTCCGAAAAACTCATCGAGCAAGAAACAAGTGACTGGCAGCGGTGGGCCTTCTTCGCCGCGTCCGGCGTCGTGCAGTCCGAAGTCGACGAATCGACGTGGCGATCCTTTTGGATGACCGCCGTCGAAAACCGATCGGCCAAAGACGTCGCCCAAGAACTGCAAATCGGAGTGGGCAACGTCTACACGGCCAAGTGCCGTGTAATGGGCCGCATTCGCAAACGCGTCGAAGAGCTCTCGGCCGTCCTTCCACCCACCCACTCGAAACCATCACGACGAGGCCAACGATGCCATTGACCTGCGAAGACGTGCGAACGCGTCAACCCGAGTTAGTCCTGGGAATCGTTTCCGACGAAGCGTCCCTCATCGAACACGTCAACCAATGCCCGAGGTGTCAGCAACAGTTCGACGAGTTCACGTCGGGCGAAGAGTGGCAACAACTCGGCGACGTCTTGCGGGCCGGAGGCGACTACGATTCACCCACCCAATCAGACGTCTCGAATCACTCAGACGCGTCGAATCCGTCGAGAGACGGAGACGCGTCGAACAAATCGCAGCCGGTTGACTTCGCCAATCGGCCCACCATTGCGAATACCGACGCATTCTTGTCGTATCTCTCGCCCACCGATGATCCGAGTTCGCTGGGCCGGATCGGAAACATGGAAGTCTACGGAGTCATCGGTCACGGCGGCGCGGGGATCGTTTACAAGGCTCACGACGCCGCGCTCGGCCGCAACGTCGCGATCAAGCTGCTCAATCCGGCACTAGCCGATCAAGAGTCCGCGCGAACCCGTTTCGCCCGCGAGGCCCGCGCGATGGCCGCCATCACGCACGAGCACATCGTGCCCGTCTATGCCGTCGACGAACACAACGAAGTACCATACCTCGTGATGGAGTATGTCCCCGGGGGAACGCTCGCTCAGCGCTTGGAGCGCGGTCCGCTCGATGTCGTTGAAACGGTGCGCGTCGGTTTGCAAATCGCGCGTGGCCTCGCCGCCGCGCATCGACTCGGTGTCGTTCACCGCGACGTCAAGCCAAGCAATATCTTGCTCGATCCGGGCGTTGAACGTGTTCGGGTGGCCGACTTCGGTCTCGCCCGCGCTTTCAGCGATCAAACGCAAACCGAATCGGGAACGTTGCTCGGAACGCCTCAGTTCATGTCACCCGAACAGGTGCGTGGTGAAGCGGTCGACGGGCGAAGCGATTTATTCAGCCTCGGAAGCGTGTTGTTCAACTGCGTCACGGGGCGGCTTCCATTCGAGGCGAGTTCGATCTACGCCGCGATGCAAAAGATCTCCGCCGATTCCGCGCCGTCAGCTCGTGACGTCAATCCCGAGGTGCCCCAGTGGCTCGACGCGCTGATCCGTCAACTCCACGCTCGCGAACCGAATCGCCGAATCGACAGCAGCGAAGCCTTGGAACAGATTCTCGAGCAAGAGCTGTCGTATCTTCAGCAACCCGCAGAGACTCGTGAGTTGCCGCGGCGCAAATGGATCGTCGAACCGCCGAGAGGATACGGCCGGATCTGGAAGTCCGTTGCGGGCCTGATGCTAGCCGCGGCGATTGTCTTTGCGTGGTTCAATCCGCTCCAGCAAACAGAGACAAGTCCACCACAAGACGATGTCGTGCTCGTCGCCCCGGCGCCACCGAAAAACATCAAACCTGAGTTGCAGAAATACGTTGACCGACTCACGCAGGTCAATGGTCCGCGGGCGCACAACGTGATCGCATTCCAAGTTGGTCCCGAGATTCTGAAATTGCCGTCGGAGGATTCGTTAGTCGTCGCCCAAGCCGCGTGGCCCAAGATAAGCAACTATGGAGCCCGGCGAGGATTGCTCAAGGCTTACCACTTCGGCCAACACCCCAATGCGCTCACCGTCCTGCATCTCGGCATGACCGACCAGCACGAAGAGGTGCGCGAAACCGCGGAGTATTACCTGCGGATGTTCACGATGCGATCGTTCCAGGACGACAACGCTGGTTACAAGGCCTGGATTGAAAAGAACGAAAAGCGACCACTTAAGGAGGTCTTCTTGGAAGGCTTCGACCGACTCGCGGGCCAACTTGAGCGAGTCGACTTGGAGGTCGGTCTGAAAGTTCTTGACGAGAATACCATCGACTTGGGCGGCGGCGGACGGAACTCCAGTCGTCGTGAACTCGCCGAGGCCGCCGGCGAATCCAGAATCAAGGAGGTGATCCTTGGCTGGTGCAAGCGGTCCATCGACGACTCCAGACAGGCCAGCGATCTCGGTGGGTACCTCAAGCAGTTGCCGCTGAGTGAGCAGGAGATCGACGAAGTGGTGCGACCGATTTTGAAGTCGGACGCGATGATGGGTCTCAAGCGGGGAGCCGTCGGTGCTTTGGCTCGCAAGTTTCCCAACGAAGCGCGGCTCCTACTCGAGCAATGGGTGGCTGACTTCGTTCCTCACCGGGAGGATGCGCTCCGAAAGTTGGATGCAAATCTGGCAATCTGGGAACTGGCCCGGATCGGTGATCCGAGATCGATTCCTAAGCTGATTGCCATTCTCGATAGCGACAACTCCAAGCCCGTTGCATCGGTCATCAATGGCGGGCTCACACGAGCAGAGCTGGGGAAGATCACCGGCGTCGAATTGAAGTCGTATCACGATGGTCCCTGGTGGCGAAACTGGTGGAAGGAAAACCGAGATCGTTTACCGGAATCCGTTCGCTCCATGGAAGTTCCTGTCTTGCCAAAAACGGAATTCGGAAAGACTTACAAGTCCACGTCGGCGGAGATGGCCACGCATGAAGGACGAATGAGGATCTTTCGAGTCAAGTTCGAAGAGTTCGCGACGTCGGAAAATGACTCAGCGCTGTGGACCCAAGCGATGGATCTTGCATCGGTCGCGGACCCCCGATCGATTCCAGTCTTGATCGGTGCGATCGACGCGGATAACTCCTACGGCACCGTCTATGGGCTGGGCTACTACGCCCTGGGCTTCGGAAAAATGCGAGACCTGACCGGTGTGAAGTACAGTCCCTACCACGACGGCGCGTGGTGGCGTCGCTGGTGGAACGACAACAAACATCGCTTTCCCGAAGCCGCTGACATCGCGATTCCGGAATTCCCCAAGACCGCCCACGGCAAAGCGTACAAGCCGTTTCCATCGGACTTGGACACGCACGAAGGTCGTGTCCATTTCCTGCGAAGCCAACTCAAGGATCCCGACGTGGATTTGAGTGACCTGGCGGGTCTGTTCACTGACTTCGGCGATCCACGCGGCATCCCGATTTTGATCGGGTTGATCGCTTCCGACGAAACCGGAAAGGCGAACTACGACGTCGGTTATTTCGGCCTGTGCTCGGACCAGTACGCAAAACTGACCCGCGTGCAATACAAGAAGTCCATGGATGCGCTGTGGTGGAGAGCCTGGTGGGCGACGCACCGAGACGATTTTCCGACGGCAAAGCACATCGACATTCCGACCTTCGAAATCGCCCGCAAAGTGGAGGACCCTTCGTCGGATGTCGCCGACATTCCCAATAAGGAAATTCAAATCGGTGATGACGCCAACAAACGCTACTTCTTAATCGGCGACCACGACACGCCACCTGCGGGCGGGTACAAGCTGGCGATCGTGATGCCCGGTGGCGATGGCGGCCGGGGCTTCAATCCCTTTGTGCGTCGAATCTACAAGCACACGCTCGGACCCTCATGGATTGTTGCAGAACCGATTGCGTTCCAATGGACGCCTGCACAGCAGATCGTCTGGCCGAAGAAGGGTGACGACGTCGACGGGGCCGCGTTCACAACGGAAGACTTCATCGATTCGATCCTCGACGACATCAAGAAGCGAACCAAAATCAACGACCAGCACATCGTCACGCTGTCTTGGTCATCGTCGGGTCCCGCAGCCTACGCTTTGGCGCTCCGACCCGACTCTCCGATCACCGGCAGCTACATCGCCATGTCGGTGTACAAGGAGGACTTCTATCAGACCGCGGCCGCGGCGAAGGATCGTCGATTCGTTATCGATCATTCACCCGACGACGGCCTGTGTCCCTTTTGGATGTCCGAAGACGCCGAAAAGACGCTCAAGGAAAACGGAGGGGACGTGAAGCGTTTGAGCTATAAGGGCGGACATGGATGGCGAGGCGATGTGTACGGACGCATCAGCGAAGGGATGGAGTGGCTCGTCCGCGATTGAATCAATGAGCGCTCATTCATCCGACCTCTGAACCGACATGAGTGCGAGCAGAATCACCGCGATCAACACGAAGATCTTGCCATTGATCAGGTGCTGGGAAACACTCAACGGCCATCCGGCGTTTCCAAGCGCGATCAAAACGCACCACCCGGTCGTCGCGGCGAAACAGAGCCATGCCGGACGAGGGAATTCGCCGGCATCCATGCGCTCATCGACAACTCCATCGCGGAGGTGAAAGACATCAGGCGGACGGTAAAAACTGTCGTCGAGTGGATGTGTCAACGCCACCACTGCCGGCGCGGGCTGAGTGTTTGAATCGGTCTTGTACCAAGGGCAAATGGACCAGCCGAACCAAGCGACTGCAAGGAAGATGGCGTGACGGGAACGCATGATTCTCTCGCTCGAAAGCGCGGTGGTCATTCTGATACGTCGTGAGCCGGACTGCATTGGTCAAACGGTCAGAAAAGTTTAGCTCATCTTAGTGACCGATCGTTGGAGATAGGGAGTGAGTTTGAATGGAGGCTCGGGGAGGAAGTGGAAACGCAGAGCCGCGGAGGACGCAGAGAGTGGTGGAGGTGTGCAGTGAGGGGATCGATGGATGGTTGATGGCTGCGAGGATGGGGTTGGGTAGAGATGGAGGTTCGGGGAGGAACTGGAAACGCAGAGTCGCGGAGGACGCGGAGAGTGTTGGAGGTGTGAAGTGAGGGGATCGATGGATGGTTGATGGCTGCGAGGATGGGGCCGGGTAGAGCTGGATGTTTGGGGAATTGGAAACGCGGAGTCGCGGAGGAAGCGGAGAGTGTTGGAGGTGTGAAGTGAGGGGATCGATGGATGGTTGACAACTCGAGGATGCGGCCGGAGGCCGGCACATCAATGCCGGTGGTGTAAACCACCGGTAGAGTGTCTTCGGTCAATTGAGCCCGGCGGGCGATACACCCGCCACGGAGATTCTCACCGCATCGACGTCAATCGCCAACGCAATGGCAGCTGATCAGCGACTCATCGTTAAAAAAACGATGACGGTCAGCGCGATCACGGGCCCGTCTTCTCGCAAACCGCGACGAGTTTGCCCCAGCGATGTTGCCAAGAAAGCAAGTCGAAGTGTTTTTCAAAACTCGCTTTGACTACGTCTGGATCACCGAGCCATTGATCGTAGGTGACGCGTTCGCGTTCGGTCATGACGGCAAGCGCATCACCTTTGGCGTACAGCTTGCGCATGATCGACAACTCGGTGACCCAGTGCGCAAAAACAAGGAACGGTGTCTTCCAAGGTTCGACGACGTAGAACTTGCCCGTCGGCCTGAGCAATCGTTGCACGCAGCTGAGACAACGATCGAGGTCTGCGGGGATGCTCGGCAAGTGGTGCAGGCCGCCCTGGACGATCACCACGTCGTACTCGGGTTCGGCCATCGGCAGGTCTAGACAGTCCGCCAGATGCAGCGTCGCCGTGCCGCGATACTCCTCCAACAGTGTGTCGCTGAGATCGACGCCCTCGAGGTTGTTGAAGCCCATCCGCTCGAGCGCGACCAAGCCGTTCCCTCGACCGCAGAAAATCTCCAAAATCCTTGACTCTCGGTCGAGAGCCTCGAAGCCGAATCGTCGGAGTCGACCAATGAATTTGGCGATCTCTTCTTCGGGCGTCTCAAAGCGTTTGTAGGCGGCTTCCCATTCGGGGTCGCAGCAGAGTTGGCCAGCGGCGACATGGCGAATGATCTTCACATCGTCACGACTCACGCCGACGCCTCCGAAGTTGACAGCTTGCGCGACCGCTGCATTTTCAGCACGCCACCCATTAGTGAGGCCATCGCTGTTTGAAAGCCGATGGCGACCATCGTTACACCGGGCACGACCCAACGCATGGTCTGGGGATAATTCAGTTCGCCGAAATCGTTTTGCCACCAGCGCAGTCCGATCGATCCGATGAAGACGAGGCCGATAATCGCGACGACGGTGCCAAAGACCAGTCCACGCTCGACCGTCACGATCTCGAGTTTTTCGTGCGGCGGCATCATGCCTTCGCGGCCGGTGAAGATACGAGCGAGTGCGGCGAGCAGCACACACTGCCAGCCCATTAACATGAGCAGGCTGGCGACCAGAAGCGTGTGCACATCGAGTGCGGCACCGAAAAGACGAAACTGAGGGATCGCCAGCGCGTAGCCCAAGATACCGACCAGCAGCAGCACCAAGCCCGGGCGAAAAAACGTCCAGCGCGGGCTAAACGCGAGAAACAGCCGCAAGGTTCGCCAGCCGTCTCGAAACGTGCGCAGGTGCGGACCGTGTTGCTGACGGCCATCGGGATGCAATGTGATCGGCACCTGACTCATCGACGCGCCATGCAATCCACTTTTGATGATCATCTCCGTGGCGAACTCCATTCCGGGGCTTCGCATATCGAGGCGGTCGTAATGCTCTCGCGTGAAGCCACGCATTCCGCAGTACACGTCGTGGATCGGGATGCGGAACATGAATCGAACGAGCCAACTGAGCACGGGGTTGCCGAACCAGCGATGCAGGAACGGCATCGCGCCTGGTATCACCCGTCCTCCGCCACGAGGCAAGCGGCAACCTTGGACGAGGTCATACTCTTTGCGTAGCTCAGTGATGAACTTGGGGATTTCGAGAAAGTCGTAGCTGTCATCGGCGTCACCCATCAGCACGAATTTGCCGTGGCTGGATTCGATGCCGTGCATCAGTGCGGCACCGTAGCCGCGTTCGGCAACGGGTATGATGCGGGCCCCCTTGGCGATCGCCAAATCTTGCGAGCCATCGGTGCTGCCGTTGTCGGCGATCACGACTTCGCCCTCAATCCCCGCGTCGGCCATCGCCTTGACGGCTTTTTCCACGCAGATTTCAACCGTGTCTGCTTCATTGAGACACGGCATCACAACAGATAGCTCAAACTCACTCATGCGTTTGGACGTCGGGAGCCGTGCGGAATAGGAATGGGGAAAAGGCGGACACCAAAACCAGGAGCATCAGCGGCTCCACCACCATGCGGTAGCGGTAGGCGGGGATCTCAAGCAGGCCCGTGACGGTTCCAAAGTAAATCATCACCAGGCCGAACCACAGGGCCCCGGCACGAGTCTTTCGCCACCCGATCAATAGAATCGTTCCCACGACGACTGCGATCATTACCAGCGTGTTGGCGAACAGCGAATTACTGGCTCGAAAGCGCAGGGCTATATCGATGGGTGCAACTTTAACACCCCAAATGGCCTCTCCGGCAAACAGTGTCTGCGATGGATCCGGCGGCACTTCGAGGTCGGCGACTTGATCGGGTAGCACCGTCGCGCAGGTCCGCCAAAAGTTGATGCAGCGCCGCACCGCCTTATACGTGGCCGCTTGACGGTTCGCATTGAGCGCGTCGAGGGCGGTCGCCTTCATCATCTGATCGGCACTTGCGTCGTCGACACCGGAGGTCGTCAATGCATTGGAGACCGTCCAGGTGTCCCGCCACGCGCCACTTTGATGCAAGATTTCCCATTGGTCACCCACGGAGTTCCGTAGAGCATCGGCGGACTCCGATTGCGGTAGATCGAGTCCCGTCCCGCTGCCTTCTTGGAACGCGACGATCCAAACGTTGCGGCCCACGAACTCGGTGAGAAACGGTTTGCCGAACATCGATTGATTTCGAAGCATCCATGGCGTGATCATCGCGACGCAAACCAGACCGCTGAGAAGCACACTCATCCAGCCGCGCTTTCGGCACGGGGCACCACGTTCGTACGGCAGGAAGTACCACAAAAGAATCAAATAGAAAGCGCCTGGTACCCACAAGAGCATCGCGATGGGACGCGTTAGGATCGCGCCTCCAAGCGTTATGCCGACAACCAGGCCGGCGCCGACGGATGGGCGTCGACCGAGCCTCATGGTCGCGGCGAGATGGGCCACGACAAGAAAAACGAACAAGGTCTCTGTCAGAACGGCACTGACATAGGTCACTGACGAAACCAGCGGGACAGCCAGAGCGGCCGTCAGCCAACCGTTGCGGCGATCCCCCGTCCACCAAACCGACATCAGGGCGGTCAGTCCGATGGTGGCAAGCCACAAAACGGATTGGATCAGGACGAGTGGGAAAAGAGAGCGGTCAAAGCCGAGACGCGTCGCCGCGATCAACCAGGGATACATTGGGGTTCGGTAGGCGATCGGAGCTTCCTTCAAGAGCCAATCGCCGCCGGCGGCCATCTGACCAAGTTTCCAGTAGCCCTCGGCATCCATCACGATCGGGCTTGGGCCTCTTGCGACGACGCACGCGACCTTCGCGATCAGAAGGACGAGGATGAGAAGCCAGATGTATCGCCGCACACTAAACCTTCGTTTTGAAACGCCATCGGTAGGGGGAGGTTCACTCTTGGCCGCAGTTTAACCCGTCGGTACGCTACGCCCGGAAGCAAATCGTCGTTAGCCGTGAAGCGTGCTCTGCATTCCCCGCCGATCGACGTGTCCCGCTAATCGACCCGCCCATTCGAAGGCTCGCCGCGAATCGGGGAGGACGCGTTTCGATGTCGACGGCGGTTGTGTTGTACCGTTGGCCATTGACGATCGTCATCCGCCACCAATCCGATTCTCCGAGAATTCCTTGCCCGACGCCCGAAACTTGCCGAGCGACGCAAATCAGATCGATCCCAAGTCGCTATTGCCCGTCATCAACACCGGCGTCGCGACGGGACTTGTTACGCCGTTTGCACAACGCGTTGGGGCCGACGCAACACCGCTTCGGCGCGCCCACGTGGCACAGTTGCAGATCAATTTGGGAAAACTCTGCAATCAGACTTGCACGCACTGCCACGTCGAAGCGGGTCCGACGAAAGTACGCGAGAACATGGATGTCGAAGCGGCGCAGCGAATCATCGAGCTTTCACGGGAGATGAGTTCGCTGGCGGTCGTCGATCTGACCGGTGGGGCTCCGGAGATGAATCCAAGTTTCCGGCCGTTGGTGGACGAGTTTCGGTCTCGCGGCATTCGAGTCATCGATCGTTGCAATCTGACCATTCTCCGTCAGGAGGGGTACGAATGGGCGGCGTCCTATCTCGCGGAAAAAGGTGTGGACGTGACCGCTTCGTTGCCGTGCTATCTCGAGGACAACGTCGACGGCCAGCGGGGTGATGGCGTCTTCGCACAGAGCATCGATGCGCTGAAACAACTGAATGAACTCGGTTACGGTCAGCCAGATTCACCGCTGCGACTGGATCTCGTCTTCAACCCGACTGGGCCCTCGCTGCCGCCGGATCAGCAAAAACTCGAAGCCGACTACAAACGCGAACTCAATACCCGCTACGGAATCCGCTTCAATCACTTGCTAACCATCACGAACATTCCTATCAAGCGTTACGCAATGTTCTTGGCCAAGCGGGGTAAGCTTGCGTCCTACATGCGATTGCTTGAGGACAGCTTCAACGTTGAGGCGGCTGACAACGTGATGTGTCGTTCGTTGATTTCGATCGCCTGGGACGGCTCGATTTACGATTGTGACTTCAATCAAATGATTGAGATGCCGGCGGCCGGCTCGGTGTCCGGTGAACGTCCCACCATCTGGTCGATCGATTCATTGGACGAGTTCGCTGACCGCGGGATCGCGACGGCGGACCACTGCTATGGTTGCACCGCCGGATCGGGAAGCAGCTGCGGCGGCGCTCTGGTTTAGTTCACTCGCTTGAGTCGTGCGGTGATGCGACTCGAAAATTCCATTGAAAGGCTCCTAAGACAATGTCCTTACCAACGCTCAATACCGAGTCTGCCGTTCGCGAACGCTATTCCGATGCCGCCGAAGCCCGCGAACCCGAATTGTGCTGCCCCGTGGATTACAACCGTCGGTACTTGAAAGTGATTCCAGACGAGGTGATCGAGCGAGACTACGGTTGTGGGGATCCCTCGAAGTATGTTCGCGAGGGCGAAACCGTTTTGGACCTCGGCAGTGGCGGTGGCAAGATCTGCTTCATCGCATCGCAGGTGGTCGGTGAGTCGGGTTCGGTGATCGGCGTCGACATGAATGATGAGATGTTGGCTTTGGCCCGTCGCAGTCAAAGGACGGTTGCCGAGCGGATCGGATATGACAACATCCGCTTCTGCAAAGGCAAGATCCAGGACATGCAAATCGACCGGGACCGTGTTGACGGTTATTTGGCGGAGAATCCCGTCGATAGCGAATCGGCCTTGCAGCGTTTCGAGTCCTTTCTCGCAGAGATGCGTTCCGCCACACCCATGATCCCCGATGATTCGGTCGATGTCGTCGTGAGTAACTGCGTGCTGAACCTTGTGGATTCGACGGAGAAGGAACGACTCTTTGCTGAGATTTTTCGCGTGCTCAAACCCGGTGGCCGCGCCGTGATCAGTGACATCGTTAGTGACGAAACGGTGCCAATGCACATGCAACAGGATGCGAAACTTTGGAGCGGCTGCATCAGCGGCGCCCTGCAAGAGAAAGACTTCATCGACGCATTCATCCGAGCCGGTTTCCAAGGCGCCGAGGTACCGGTCTACCAAAGCGAACCATGGCAAGTTGTCGAAGGGATTGAATTCCGCTCGGCAACGGTGATCGCGTACAAGTATCCCGACGTTCCCTGTTTCGAGCACAACGAAGCGGTGATGTACCGAGGCCCCTACTCGAGTGTGGTCGATGACGACGGTCACCGATTCGACCGTGGCGTTCGAGCCGCCGTTTGCCGACGAACATTCGAGAAGATGCAGCAAGAGCCGTACGCACAGGACTTTCTCGGCATCTCGCCCGCCGAGGAAATTGCCGCCGACGATGCGAAGCCGTTTGTCTGTACCGAGGCTCAGATCGAACGTTCGCCCAAAGTCACGAAGGGCGGCAAATTCACGATGAATGTCATCGGAGATGATTGTTGCGGCGACACGGGTTGTTGCTAGCTCGCGCAGGCGTGTTTCATGTTTCACGCCGGGATGTCTTGCAGGCGGCAGCGACAACGTGGTACGTCAACAGGTATCGCTGATGTTTGTGAGCAATCGATGATTCCATCCCGCGTTATTCTCTGGGTCGCAAGTCTGCCGCTTTTGTGCGGCTGTGCATTGCCCACAGGCCTATTACGCTCGCGCTGGGCGATGGAAGACTTTGAGTACGCCGAAAAGTATGCCGAGGGGGCTGAGCGGGGTGATCTGCTTGGCAAACTCAAGCAAGCCGCGGATGCGCGGTTTCAGGAAGATGCTCACGGAGTCTTTGTTTCCACCGGCGTTGCGAAACGCAAAGAAGTCGACGACGCGCTGCTGGCGATCGACATCGGCACCGAAACCTATTTGACCAGCTACTTGACCGGACGCGCGTCACTGACGGGAATGGTCAACGACGAAGATTGGTACACCGGTGTCGACACCGGGTTGCGTCTGCAGTCACCATCGCGTTTGGCGCCGTTTGTCGGCGTCGGCTTGTTTGGCGGCGGTGCGCGAGAAACCGTGATCGCCGATGACGACGGCATCGACAACGACGATGACGGATCGATCGACGAACGGCGTGAAAAGGAGACCCGCTTTTCGGGAGGCTTGGCAGCGATTTATCCCGAAGTCGGTGCTCACTTTTGGTGGACGCCGCAGTTGCGATTTTCAGGCTATGGTCGCTACATGCTGACCAGCGAAGGCCGCCAGCACGACGACTGGTTGATCGGGTTCGGAATCGCCGTGTTCACCAATTCGGCCGACTAAAGCGACGTCGCGCATTCGCCGTTCGGGTTCCCACGCGGCAGCAAAACAGCCAAGCGTAAGACGAGAAAAGATGTGTAGTCTCGGCTGGCAGAAGACTTTCGCACGAGACCTAGCTCCCGCCACACATTTTCTTAGGGGTGGTGTGTGCGTGAGGTGAGAGAAGATCAAACGAAGGTTCGCGTTGATTTGAGTAGCACGCGTTTTTGGGGGCAAGAAGATGTCGTCAGGGTCGTCGGGGGCTCCACCGAGTCAAAAAAATCCACATATTTTCACTGCGTTTGGTTCTCCTGATCAGCATCGAGACATACTGCTTGAACAGTTGAATGGGAAGGGTCTGATTGAATTGACGTCGGCGGAGTCAACATTCCTCGTTCAGACGCACCTTAAGGCTCAACAAGCAGTTCATTCCAACCCAACCGGATTTCGACCGAGCGACGAGGTTGAGAAGATCCGCCGAAGGGAGAAGCAGAATTATCCGCAAGCGGCAATGCACCTCTTTTTCGAAGAGACGGTGATCACTGAAAAGTGCTACAGCGGCCTCACCTATGGTGCAAAACCGCTGGGGAATCCGGGATCAGGCACCTACTTTGTGACTCGCGAACTACTCTCGTACGTATCACAGGGTTTGGTCGATAGGGCGCTGACAAATGAAAAAAAGCGGGAGTTGCGGAAGGCTGCGAGGGAGCTTCCCAGGCTCCAAGGCAACCGCTTGAGCTACTCCGCCGGGTCGCTCAGGAGCGATAAAGCTCCCCAGGGGATTTTGTTTAAAGCGTTGAAAGAAGCAAATCAACATGAGGAGTCTCGGTTTGATGCTTTGAAGCGAGGGCCGAAAGGGCAATTGCTTCCGATCGATGACAAGTTCTGTTCGCGTTCGGGAAAACAGGATCAGTACTCGCAGTCTCAAGCTGACAAGTATCGACGGGTAAGTAACCTGACGGGGGCAACGGCGGGTGCCGGGGCAAACGAACTTCCCCAGATTTCACCAATGTACTTTGAACTTCCGATGAAGCTCGAAGACCCGCCCAAGAGAGCGAGGATCACCCGATCTGGACGACCGGGTGCGAAGAGACGAGCCAACAACATCCGACAGAATCAGGTCAATCAAATTAGGAAATATGGCTCGCAGCCTCGACAGAAGAAGAGAAAACCGTGAGCGTGTTACCGTTGGCCCTCAACGAGGTTGCTCGCGTGGAACCGTGCGATTTCGAGGCCTTTGCCTTCGTAGACTTGCTTGGCCGAGTGTTCGGCCCCTGGGACGATGACAAGCTTGTGCGTGATCCCCAGTGAGTCGAGGAATTTCGAGTAAGCCAGATTGTTCTCGTAGTTAAAGCCTTTGTCACCGACGTAGATCATCAGGTTCAGCTTGGGCGCGTCTTTCCGCGCGGCGTAGGCTCGCGCTAGATCGTACGCGTTGTCACCTTTGGCAAATCGCAGCGTTTCGGACTCCGCCGAGTCGGGTGATTCGCTGATTCGTCGCTCGGTCTCGTACCCGCCGCCGCCAGCGGTCACACTCGAAAACAGATCGGGATAGCGAAGTGACAGTCGCATGGTGCCGCGACCGCCTTGCGAAAACCCTTCCAGGCCACGGGCTTCGCGATTTGCGATCGTTCGGTAGTTTTGATCGATGAAAGGAATCAGCTCTTTGATGAAGATATCCGCGCCAAGAGCGTCAGGTTTGCCCGGCACGCCGACTTGGTCGGGCACGTTGTAGTGGCTGACGGGCCCGCCGTTGCTAAAGACATAGATCACCGGCGCGAGCTTGTTTTGCTCGCGATACTTGACGAGGAAGTCCGCGATGCGAATGCCCTTGTTTTCGTTGCCGGGTCGACCGCCGTGGAGGTAATAGACGACCGGGTAACGTTGCGTGGAGTCATCGTAGCCTTCGGGAAGCAGGACGACATAGCCAACTTCGGCGCCGGCGATCTTGCTGTCGAAGGTCGAGTGCGTGACACCTTTCGCGTGAGTCTTAGGGAGCGGGTTGACCCAACGAAACGAGGGTCGCTCGCGTTTGGACTTTTTGGCGGGCCGCGGTTGCTGTTCTTGAGTCGTCGGTTCAGCAGCGAACGCCGTCGGAATGCAAAACAGGCACGCAAAAACGAGAAGGCGGGACATGGGAGTTAGAAGTGGAAAGTTGAAAGTGGAGAGTTAGAAGTGGAAAGTGGAATGGGAGTACAGCATGCACGTTCAACGTTCCATTTTCAACTCTCAACTCTCAACTCTCAACTCTCAACTCTCAACTCTCAACTCTTCCCCGGTATGCTCTCGCGATTACTTCATTGGTTCGTATTCCCAGTTCACCCGCGATTGCCGGTTTCCGTCCGGTTTCGATGGCTTCGGTGAAGTCGCGAATCAAGGGGGTGTGAAAGTTGTCGTCGGGCGGGAGCGATCTTGTGTGCGAACCTTCGGCGGTTACGACCTGAACTTCGTCACCGTTGAGGTCCTCGATGGTGACGCGTCCGTCGGTACCGATGACTTCGAGTCGGTCCGGTGTGTTGACGGTTCCGAAGTAGCACTGAAGAACGCCGTGCACACCGCCATTGAATCGAATCATAAGAGTTGCCGATTCCTCGGCTTCGTAGGCAGTGGAACCTCCAAGCTGAGAGTCGACATGCAAGGCTTCGCCGAAGAGCATCTCGAAGAGGTCGAGCCGGTGGCTGCCGATGTCCATTAGCGGGCCGCCGCCGCCCAGTGCGGGGACGACGCGCCAATCGTCGGCGTCGAAGCGGTTGGAGTTGCCGGTCACCGCGAGGATGGAGAGCGGGCGGCCGAGTTCTCCCGAGTCGATGAGTTCCTTCACGTAACAAACGCTGGGATAGAAGCGGCGATAGTAGGCGACTCCCAACGCCACACGGGCATGATCGCAGGCTTCGATCATTGCCTCACACTGCTCGGTTGAAACGGCCATCGGTTTTTCGACCAACACGTGTTTGCCGGCGCCGGCAGCCGCGACCGTTTGGTCGCAATGCAAGTGAACGGGCGTGGCGATGTAGACGGCATCGATGTCAGCACGCGAGATCAATTCGTCGGCGCGGGTGGTAAGGTGCGGGACGTCGAAACGCGATGCGAACGCACGCAGTTTCTCGTCGTCTCGCCGACACGCCGCCGTCAGTTGGGATCGCGGATCGCTTTGAATGGCCTCCGCGACACGTTTGATCGCAATGTCACCGCAGCCTAGTAAACCCCATCGAATGCTCATGCGAAACTTTCAACCCCGTTTAGGATTCAATTCGAAGCCGAGTCGCTCCGAAGGACGAGTCTTCGCATGTCAGAATACCTGGATGCTTTGACGCTGCCAGCGGCGGTGGCGTCACCTAGCCGCACCTCACACGGCGATCCGATTAACCCCGCGTCGCGACATCGGTTAGACTATCGTCCCGAGCGCTTACCAGCCCAATACCTCCCTTCACAGGTGGAGCGATGACTTCCAAATCCCAACTTGACCGACGAACTTTCCTGCAAAGCGTGTCGGCGGCGACGATGGCGACCGCGACACTCGGTGTCGGTGGTCAGGCATTTGCGACGACCGAATCGGTGTCCGCCGAGAGCCTCGTCGCGCGACTGTATGGGACGCTTTCGGAGGTTCAAAAGAACGACATCTGTTTTGACTGGAATCATCAAGATCGCAAACGAGGGCTGTTGCGAACGTTCGTTGCGAACAACTGGAACGTCACCAAGCACGAGATCCTCGACGATTTCTACAGCGACGAACAGCGTGAGTTAATCACCGACATTTTTGAGTCGATTATTCATCCCGACTGGCACGAGCGCTACTATCAACAGCTCGAGGACGACGCAGGCGGGTTTGGTAACGAGCAGTCGATCGCGATCTTCGGGAAGCCCGGCGAGGGCAAGTTCGAAATGGTGCTCACCGGGCGACACCTGACGTTGCGTTGCGACGGTAACTCCGCGGATCACGTCGCGTTTGGCGGTCCGATCTTCTACGGGCATGCACCGGAAGGAAATGAGGGCAAGAACCACACGGGCAATGTCTTCTGGGATCAAGCCATTGCCGCGAATGACCTGTACAAGATGCTTGACGGCAAACAGCAAAAACAAGCCCTTCTCGCCAAGACGCCACGCGAGCAGCATGTGCAGTTTCGCGGTGACGCCATGATCCCAGGCTTGCCCGTCGCAGACATGTCGTCGGATCAGAAAGAACACATGCAAAAGGTCTTGGGAAAACTCGTTGAAATGTACAGGCGCAGCGATCAAGAAGAGGCACTCAAGTGCGTTGAGTCGCAAGGCGGTCTGGACGCCTGCTCGCTCGCTTTCTATAGCGACCGTGACATTGGCAATGACGGCGTCTGGGACAATTGGCGACTCGAAGGGCCATCTTTTGTGTGGCACTACCGCGGAAACCCCCACGTCCACGTCTGGGTCAACGTCGCCGACGATCCCAAAGTCAAACTCAACGCGTAGAGCAAAGTGGAGAGTTGAAAGTGGAGAGTTGAAAGTGGAGAGTTGAAAGTGGAGAGTTGAAAGTGGAGAGTTGAAAGT
>JBCBLJ010000542.1:0-5851 GCA_038520195.1 Planctomycetota bacterium | reverse complement strand
TGAGAACGTCAACTTACCGGCCCGCCTTCCATCCGAAGGCCTCTCGCGGAGCTTCGCGAACGATTCGTGCAACATGAATTGCTCACCACTCAGCCCCTGGACAAAGTAGCCGCCCCGAATCTCGTCTCGGGCTTCCATGCGGCGCAAGGCGCGCAACATATCGACCCACCGAAAGGCAATACTCTCGCGGCTGAAGAGTTCCTTCGCGAGAATCCCGTATCGAGCTAACAACGTTCGTGCGGCCATTTGAATCGCATCATCCCGTTCAGCCGGATCCTCTATGACCTTTGATTCCGGCAACATAGACCATCGACCGACGTTCGACATTTCCATTCTCTCGATCCGAGAGCGGTTCTCCTTGCCAGGCTTTGCAAGTAGACACCGTAGCCCGTCAAAACCGTCGGACGTGATTCTCCCTGCGGCGACGAGTTCATCAAGCGCCTGTTCGTATCGGAAGGGCGGCAAACGAACGCCGTCACGGATCGCATCGAGAAAGAGAGCGCCCCGATCTCGCAGTGTCTCCAGGACGGCTTCCGCGTGACTTGAGAGCTGCTGCACCTTTTTCCGCTTGACGTGCCAAAGCGGAAGGTGACCCTGCCGAAAGAAGGTGATCGACGTTGTGCGTGATAGCTTGCTCACGCCGGTCGCACCGCTGGCGTCACCCAACCGCGCCCAGCCGAACCGCCCCGACAACATCAAATCGTTCAACATTCCGGGCCGATAGTCGCTGACGCGAGCTGGCAGCACCACTTCATCCCAAATGTGGGCGGGGAGGGACACGCCGTCCAGACTCTCTAACACATGGCAAAGGCCGTTGCGGCCCGGATTGTCATTGTCGGCGTCCAAGCCGGACCACGACGCGATGAATCGAAAGCACCCATCACGATCGATCGGTTCGATTTCACTTCGCAGTTGATTCCGCGTGAGTCGTTCAAGACGCGCGAGCACCCGCCGATCGCACCAAACGACATCGTCACAGCCGCGGACGAGTGGACCCGCAACAAGCTCCCCTTCTAACGCCAGTTGCTCGAGCGATTCCTGAACTCTGTCAGGCGAGATTCCGACCGTCGCGGCGATCTGATCGGTAGAGCGCGGAGGTGAAGCTTCCATCCTTGACCGCAAGAGGTTCGTTATGGTCTGAGTCGATCGCTTCGTCGAAATCCAAAGCTCCATGTCTGCGGATACGTTCCAGCGGGTGATTCGTTTCGACTTCTGCAATTGCTCGGTCCACGCGTTTGCCTCGCCGATTTCCCCCTCTGACAACCAACCATTCATTTCGATGGCGTCGGCCAGCTCGTCGGGAGTTCGCATCACGGGGCGAAGCTCAGTCGCGATTGCAGCCACGGAATCGGGGTGCACCGACGACTGTGAGTCAACATATCGAAACCTTGGCGCGGAGACGTTTCTTGATCGACGATCGATCATCGATCCGTTGTCTAGATACGCCGGTGGCTTCGCGGACAAGACGCAATACGCGGCTAGCGATGGTGTCTTCGATTCGACGAATTTGACCGGCACAGCCCCGCTCTCAATGCGTTCGAGCAATTCCACCAAACCATCGATGTCCATCGAGTCGTGCAAGCAATCGTTAATCGTCTGCCTCACCAAAGGATGACTTTGAATCGTGTGTTTCAACGCGAAGTCATCGAGCGAAACGAGGCTTCTTGGAGTACGGGAGTTCGGCTTACCTTCTCGACCATCGACGCGTGTCGGTTGCCCAGGGGCCGCGACGGGCATCGCGGCTAACAGCAATTCATCGGCGTTGGTTCGTTGGATGTGGGGTGGGACGCGTCCACCGGCTCGCATCCGGGGCACGAGTAGACTTCGGCTTGCGACGTGGCGCCATCGGATCGCAAACATGGGAATCCCCAGCACTGCGGCGGTCGCAATCGACTTAGCGTCGGTGGACGCAACTAGCATGGCGAGCGAACCGGAGCTCGAGTCGATTTGTCCCGGCAGCGAGATCAGAAAACCATCGTCGGTGGCGGTGGCTTGGATTTCCACGTTGTGCCGACGAACGAGTTGGTCGCGAATCGTGACTGCCCATGCGCGGTGGATACGAATGCCGTGAGGACTGTGAAAAACAACTTGGTAGTTGTCCGTCTTGTCGCGAAAACGCTCCACAATGACTCGGTCAAGCGTTGGAAGTGAACCCAACTCCGCGAGAGACTGGGCGTTGAACGCTTTTAAAGCGGCAGCTGTCGATGACGGAAAATGAGTGTCGTTGACCGATTTGCTCTCGCCATTGATGACGGTCTCTTCGCGCAGCTTCGAAATCGCTGCAGACACCTCAGCCGATCGCGGTGGTTGCTCTCCGAACCAGACGGGCATGTACGCCGACTCACCGCCAGCTGATTCCACCAAGAGTTCGCCCGCCTTCAACTGCACAACTCTCCATGAATTGCTACCGAGTTGAATGACATGACCCGGCATTTGATGAATCGCAAAGTCTTCCGCGACCGACCCGACGACCACGCCATCTGTGACGCGAACCTTGTAGTCGCCAGACTCTGGAATCGTGCCGCCGGAGCACAACGCGGTCAATCGTGCCGATTTTCGGCCGGATAAGCGATCATTGGTCTCGTCAACATGGACGAGCTGCCCACGACGCCCGTGCTCCGTCCGAAAGCCATCCGACAATACTCGGGTCGTAGCGTCAAAGTCGTCGCGACTCAAACGCGAGTACGGGTAGGCGCGTCGCAGGAGTGCAAAGAGTTCGGTCGCATTCCAATCCTCGCTCGCGACCGATGCGACGATTTGTTGGGCCAACACATCGAGTGGTCCGTTCGGGATGGCCAACGCATCGAGTTCGCCTGCCTGAACGCAAACCAACGCCGCTTCGGCCTCAACGAGTTCATCGAAGGTTGTCGGGTACACAACCGCTTTGGGAACGCCGCCAGCGTGGTGATTCGAACGGCCGATGCGCTGTAACAATAGCGAGATCCGCTTGATCCCACCGACTTGCAGCACCAAATCGACGTCACCGACATCGATACCGAGCTCAAGGGAACTCGTCGCGACGAGTGCTTTCACGGTCCCCGCCTTCAGCTGCGATTCGGCATGGCGGCGCAACTCTTGGGACATCGATCCGTGATGAGCACCGACACTCTCTTTCCCAAATCGCCTGGCCAACTCGTGGGCAACGCGTTCACAGAGTCGTCGCGAATTCACGAAAACGATCGTACAGCGATGTTGTTCAATCTTGTCGCACAAGACGGGAAAAAGCGATTCCCAATAGGCTTGCGCCGCGACGCACTGGATCGGATGCGGTGGTACCTCGATTCTAACATCGACAGGGCGTTGATGCCCCTCGTCGACGATCTCGCAGAAACGACTCGATCCCACCAAGAACTTTGAAACTTCCGCGATCGGTTTCTGCGTCGCCGATAATCCGATTCGTTGCAACGACCGACCGGCCAAGTGCTCGAGACGCTCAAGGGTCAGCGACAGATGGCTGCCGCGCCGGTCTCCCGCGAGCGCGTGAATCTCATCGACGATGACCGTCCGGGTGGTCGCAAGCATTCGTCGTCCCCCATTCGCGGTCACCAACGCATACAAACCTTCCGGCGTGGTGACGAGAATATTGGGTGGCTTCTTGACCATCTTGGTTCGCTCATAGGACGACGTGTCTCCAGTGCGAACTGCTGTTGTCACGTAACACGATGGCGAACTCGATCGCGCTGACAGCAGGCTGCTGATTCCCGAAATGGGAAGTTCCAAATTGCGGTGAACATCGTTGGCGAGGGCTTTCAAAGGCGACACGTACACGACTCGTGTTTCGTCAGCTGCCTGCCCCGACTTTCGGAGCCGAAACAATTCATCGATCGCCGCCATGAATGCGGCGAGCGTTTTCCCAGATCCGGTCGGGGCTGAAATGAGCGTGTTTTTTCCAGTCTTGATCGATGCCCATCCCCGTTGCTGGACTGAATTGGGCCCACCGAACGTTCTGTCGAACCAAGTGATCGTCGCAGAATCAAATGCTGGGTAGCGATGTCTATCGCTTGCAACGTCAAGAGCCATATGCCTTGAGCCCCTTCGCTGCCATCACCGCCGTTTTCTCCACTCGATTCGCTCGGGTTTTCTCGGTTTTCGCCATCTTGATCCACCTGAGCATGAGAATCTGTGCGGACCGGCTAAATGACTCGAAGCCCTCCTTCGATCCATAGACACCGGCAAAAGCCTCGACCAGGTCCAAAGGCTGGATCCCCTGATTCGCCTCGTCCAAAAAGGACCACATTCCGTTGTTCTTCGCGGCCTCGACAACTGCCAACCCCGCCGGTTTCATGCGACCCGCCGACCGAAGGCTCTCCGCTCTTTCCTTGTTTGCCGGCGACCAAACGCTGTCCGGCCGCCGCCGAGCAAAGAAGCGCATTGTTCGTTGAACATCGCCGCTAGCCTTGGGCGACCCATCGACCCATCCGTAACAGATCGCAATTTCGGAAATCTGCTCTTTGGACAAATAGCGAGGCCCACAAGACTTCTTGTAAGTCAGCAACCAGATCGGCCCGTGCTCCACATGGTTCTTTTCCAACCAACCCTCGAGTTGCGCTGCTCCGCTTACACTCACGCGTGGGTAGTCCGTTTCTTGGGTGTCCTTACTCATTGCTCACCCCCGACGTCGACGCGTCGGTGATCGAGCATCGGGGTCGGTGTGCTCATAGATCAATTGTCGCGCGTACGATTCAAAGTCTCTCTTTCCCTTGTGGGTTTCGAAAAACCGCCTCGAGTCCTCGGACTCTCCACCATCGCGCATCAGCAGTTCCTCAAACTGGCGGAGCAGAATCCGGGTGTGTTCCCAGGTCGTGTCAAAGCCGTCGCTCATGCTCGACTCGCAGGGTGTTTCGTTTGGTCATCCAAATCGATCTGGTCCCGGACCGGGGCTTCCCCAACGTGCCTAGCCGGCTGCTCACCGTGCGGAGTGAATGCGGCAGCTAAACAAATGCCGACGACCACGAACGCCATCCCGACCCACATCAGTGGATTCACCGACTCCGTCTGTGGTAGCCCGAAATACGCGACTAACCCGTTGACGGTGACCGCACCTCCAAACACGATCGGCATCACGTAGGCGGGCTTACCGCCGGCTTTGGTCAAAGCAATCGTCAGCGCCAAAGCCCCCGCCGCGCCGAAGCAGCCGGCGAGGAATCCCCACTTCATCGCCGGAGCATATTTGCCTGTGTAGTCAAAGTTGTCGGCGAACACGAACTTCATCATCAACGAGCCGCCGATGACGGCGATCGCAAGGTACGCTACGCCAATGAAAATGTAGGGCTTGAACGGTCCCCACTCTCGTTCCGGTGATCGAGCATTTGAAAGAGTAGGACCGTACAGACCCCAGCAGAGAGCGACGCACAGAGCGAAAAAGACTGCAAGCAATTTCATTCACTTCACCAATACATATGAACTTGGACGCGACTCAGACGCCCTTTCTCTTTGATTTAACTGCCGCGCGGAATGTCTCGATCCCGAAGAGTGTCAGTTCAGTCGAGGCCTTATTCATCCGCACAATCTTGGAGGTGACCGAGCCATCCAGCCAATCCGAGCGATGCAGCGGTTGGCGAACTACGAACGACTTCAACCTCAGGAGATCAGCTATGGGCTCATCCGCGTGAGCTTCAAATCCTCTTGGCATCCGCTTCAAGTGGTAGGCAGTGTCGAATTCAAACCCCAATTTCGAAAGCCGCTTTACAATTCGCAGAAACTCAACGGACTCGTCGACGATACGCGTTCTCAGGGCCCGCAAAGGCTGACTCTCGACCCCGTAGAATCCAGAAGCGAGGAAACCTCCAGAGTGATCGAGGTGAACGTAGACCAAACCATCGCTTTGGTCCTTGGTTCCCGAAAGCGTCAG
>JBCBLJ010000181.1:0-11779 GCA_038520195.1 Planctomycetota bacterium | reverse complement strand
GTTTCGCCAAACTTCAGATATCAACGGCGGGTAGTGACGCCAATGAAGCGGAGCTCGATGCTCTCACCTTTGAGGCGGCTGAACAACTCAAGCAGGTCGTGGCAGTCAAGCAGTCCATGGCTGGCGCCGCGGCGCACCCGTCGGTCAGTTTGCCGAGTGTTTCTCCGGACTATACGTTTGAAGTCGGATTGCGAACGCTGATCCTCGGCGCCGTCACATCGAGAGTCGTCGCTTTCGTGGGGGCTGTCATTGGTACGATCGCCTATTTCCAAGTCTTTGGCGCCGGCAGCAGTTGGTTTTCGAGATACGTCCCCGAAAGCGTACGCAAACACTTTCGCTTTCCCGGTTGGGACGGCATGGATCAGTACACAGAAATGATCCCGGATTCGGGGATCAGTGGATTCATTGCCGACTTCTGGTTTTCAGAGAACCTTGGCAAGAGCATCCTCTTCGCCATCGTCGGTGTCTTGATCACGATTGTCATCTACGTCTTTCGTTACTATGACTTTCGATTGAAGCGGACGGGCGATGCGCTCAGTACCAGTCACGGATTGATGACGTATCAGCAGGGAGGGCTGCGTCGCACACGCATCCAAGCGCTCAAACTCGAGGAAGGGATTCTGCGACGATGGTGTGGACTGGCGACCATCCGGGTCGACAGCGCGGGCGATCACACGGAGGTGGATGAAAAGAAGTCACGAGATGTACTGGTCCCAATCGTGCGCCAGGTTGATGCGGGCGGTGTCGCAAAACAGGTGCTCCCCAATCTTCGAGAACTCGCGCCGCCTTGGACTCGCGTTTCTCGGCTAGCGATTGGGCGTGGGTGCAAGAAGGGCTGGGCATTGATTACCCTGGGAATGCTGTTCCTGATCCCGATCGCCGGCTGGTATTGCCTCTTGCTAATCCCGGCTTTCCCGATGGTCTATTTCTTGAATGAGCGTTGGTACCATCACACAGGCTACTTCGTGGACGACGAACACCTGCTCTTTCGAAGTGGCTGGTGGAGCCGATCCACGATCTGCGTGCCCACACAGAACATTCAGAGTCTCGAGTTGACTCAGAATCCGTTCGATCGACGGCTTGCGTTGGCGACGCTCCAGGTCGACATCGCGGGTCAGGCCAACACGGGCGGTGGGCCCGTGATTCGTAATCTTCCAGTCGAGGTCGCGCGTCAAATGCACCGCCGACTCTCCGAAAAAGCGGCGACGACCGAGTTCAACTGGTGATTGGTTTACATGCCTGCGCCAGTGCTTAGCCGGTGCCCAGGATTCTTTGGGCCGTTTCCAGCGCTAAGACCTGATGACGACCGTTCAAGTCGAGGTCGCTCTCGAGTAATCGTTCCATCGCCGCCCGATCCGTATTGGTTTCGAATTCAAGCCCGATCAGAGCTCGGCCGACCCGCTCGCCCGAATAGGAATAGCTGAAATAGCAGACGTTCGCCAACCCTTGAATGGATTCCAAGAATTCATGCAACGCGCCGGCCCGTTCCGGAAAGTCATACCGGATCATCAGCGGGCTTCTGAAAAGGGTTGGATCGTACCGAAGGACACGGAATTGGGTGTCTTCGCTGCCCGAAATCTCCGTCACCTCGACGCCCGCTTGCTCGCAATCGTGTTTTACACGGCGAAGCACATCATCAGGTGAGTCGAATCCAATCATCGGCGCGGCCATCTCCGTGTCCGTTTTGCCATATTGAAACTCGACAATATTGCAGTCCGAAAGTGCATCCCGCATCAACCCGAGCAAAGCGCCGCGGCGTTCCGGAATCCTGAACTGAAAATGCCTTCGAGTTGCTCCACCGACGCCGGTCTCGGCCGCGATCACCGCAAGCTGCGAGAAATCCATGTTGGCCCCGCAGGTTACCGTCAGCACACGTTTTCCGTCCAATTGGTCGCGCCGACTCAGCAATCCCGCGAGACCGAGAGCGCCGGCGGGCTCAACGATCCGTCGCCGCCAATTCCAGAAACTTCGGATGGTGTTGCAAACTTCCTGGTTGGTGACGGTCATGAACTCATCGACCAACTCACGACAAAGCCGAAACGTCTTTTCACCGGCTGTTTGGACCGCCGTGCCGTCGCAGAAAATGTCCAGTCCGGGAAGCTTGATCGGCGCGTCGTTCGCAATCGCGGCTTGCATCGAGGCTTGGCCTTCCGCTTCGACTCCAATGATCCGGATCTTTGGCATGTAGTGTTTGAGCCAGCACGCGACCGCGGCCGTCATGCCGCCTCCGCCGATCTGCAAAAACGCGGCGTCAAAAGGGCCTTCCCCTGACATCACCACTTCATCGGCGAGCGTGCCTTGTCCGCCCATCGTTGCTAAATCGTCATAGGGGTGAATGAAGGCACGATCGTACTGTCGGGCAAACTCCACGGCGGCTTGATAGGATTCGTCAAAAGTGTCCCCCACCAAAAGGACTTCCGTCGATTCGCCACCATGTAACGCCACCGCTTGTCGCTTCATCATCGGTGTGGGACGCGGCATAAAAATGGTCGCCTGACAGCCAAGCTGCGACGCCGCAAGTGCGACACCCTGCGCGTGGTTTCCCGCCGACGCACACACCACACCATTCTCTCGATCCGCTGGCGAGAGTGCGGCCATGCAGTTGTACGCACCACGCCATTTGTACGCGTGAATCGGAGGCTGGTCCTCACGCTTCACCCAAACTTCCGCGGAGGTGCCGATGTCCAAACGTTCGAGGGGCGTCGGCGGGCGAATCGAGTAGACTCGCTGGCGTGCGAGCAATATTTCGTTGAAGAGTTGCTCTCGCAGTGGGGAATCTTCCACCTTCTCTCAATCGGTTGTGCGACGCGAGCGGCACGCCATGAATCGGGCCGCTGAATAAGAACCGTCGCGCACGTCCATCGTCACGACTCCGGTACTGCGTGTTTTAGCGTACGTGTCGATGCGCGCACAGAGATCCTGCGCTTTGCGATTCAACCCGAACTCGTTCACCAAATCCAGTTAGATCAGTCGGACACGTCGGGCTGCATCTTCGTGACCACGCACGTGACGTTGTCGCTAGGATCGCGATGAAGCGCGGCGCGGATAAGCCCTTTTACGCTCTGTTTTGGCGACATCGACCGGCGCACCTCCGACTCAATTTCAGCGTCCGTCAGCTCATTCGTTAGACCGTCGGAAGTCAACAGGATCTGATCTCCATCGCAAAGTTGCATTTCTTTCCAACGCGGCTCCTGTCGGATGCCTCGCGCGCCAAGCGAATTCGTTACGACATGTCGCCAGCGATGGGTGGCAACTGAGCTGCGAGAGATCAAATTCGCGTCCGCCAGCTCTTCCACGAGTGTTTCGTCTTTTGTCAATCGTTTGATGTGGCCCTCGTGGATGAGATAAACACGACTGTCACCGACATGCGTGTAGTACGCATGGTTCCCGACGATTGCCACTGCCGCGAGTGTGCAACCCATTTTCCCGCAGTCCGGCTCCGTCGCGGCAAACGATCGCATCTCGCGAGAGGCGTTTTCCAGGCCGCGATGCAACGCTCGCTCCATTGCCTCCGATGGGTCCTCGTCTGTCGATGCCGCACGAAGATGCTGAGACAGCACATCGACGGCGATCTCGCTCGCCCGCGCACCGCCAGCGTGGCCGCCCATCCCGTCGGCGACGAGATAGATCGCCGCATCGTCGTCGCAAAGACAGCGATCCTGGTTTTCCTTTCTACCACCGATGATCGAATACCCCGCCGATTCGGGGTGCATCATCGCGGCAGGCGGTCCGCTCAAGAGTCGTTTCCAGAATCCGCCAGGCCAAATCGGCTTGACCGGGCTTATCGAGTCGCGGGCCAGTGTCATCTTGTTTCTCCACAAGGGCGAACGCGGTTGGATCATTCCGTTTGATCTCACTAGCAACTCGCGTACCGTCGCAAGTCGCATCGGATACGATTCGCGAAGTTGTTGATTGCACTCAAATGGCGGTCGCACGCCCATGCCGGACAGCCACGCGCGCGCAGATGACGGTGTGCGGCGATTCGACAAACTCGCAGTCGTCGAAATCAGCTAAGCGGAATCGCGTTGCAGCGAGCACTCAATCGATTGGATCAATTCGGACAGTTCGACGGGCTTGTTGTGAACCGCCGACGCACCCGATTGCATCATCTCTTCGATCACGTCTTGTGCGTTTTGACCGTGTCCGGTGACGATGATGGTGCGCTCGGTTTGCCGGCTCTCACGCAATCCGGCGAAGACGTTGCGAGAAGTCGTTTTGCCCAGCTTGATGTCGAGTAAAACGACCTGAAAGTCAGCCGAACGAATCTGCTCAAGCGCGGTCGCCTCGTCGTGCGCGAACGCAACTCGCAAGTCCCTTTCCCGTAGCACTTCCCACAAGTTCTCACAGAACTCGCGGTCGTCGTCGACCACCAGCACAACGGGTTGGGTTTCCGCGTCCCGCATCAATCCGACGAGCCGCTCGATTTCAATCGGCTTACTAAGCACCTTCCACGTGCCCACCTCCATCGCGCGTTCAAACCCGCCACTTCCCGCATGTGCGGTGATCATGATGGCCACCATCTGCGGCTGGGCACTTCTCATTGCCGAGTAGAGGTCCGCGCCGTTCATGCCTGGCATCTTGAAATCCAGGAGAGCGATGTCGAATCGGGTGGTTCGGGCCAATGCCAAAGCGTCTTTTGGATCGTTTGCCGTCGTGACCTGATAACCCAAAGCACCCAAGATGTCGGCGAGGTTTGCGGTGTTATCTCGGTCATCATCGACCACAAGAATCGCCGTCATCGTTTGCTCTCTCAGGCCTACTCTCGATCGATCCACTCTTTTCATTGTGATGAAATTGCGAAACGTGCCAACGGGTGTGCGGCGGCGTCACACGGTCTCTGGCACGGCTGTGCGTATTCGCACGTGTGATTGAACGCACCAATGCCTCGCATTCTGACCTGGAAACCCGACCTCGCGGAGAGATGTCGAGCAAAACCCGGGGCGGCGATCACGCGATTGAGGCGTGTCCGTTGAACCGCACCGGAGGATCGTCGTGCGCGAATCGGTTTGGCACGGCGTTTGATTAAGGGGAGGGCAAACGGGTTTACCCAACTGAGATTCACGAGGAATTGAATGGCCACGAGTGTACTTGAACGCCCGCCGGAGCCCGAACTGCGGGTCAGCATGGAGACTCCATTGGAGGAGTTTCGTTTCGACGACGACATCGTACGCAAGTTCCTCGCGGCGACCATTGTCTGGGGGTTGGTTGGAACGCTCGCCGGGCTCATCGTCGCCGTCTTGCTGGTGCTTCCCAGTCTGACCGATGGGTTGCAATGGCTTTCGTTCGGTAGGCTTCGCCCACTGCACACGAATGCTGCGATTTTTGCGTTCGCGGGCAACGGCATCTTCGCCGCGATCTACTACAGCACCCAACGACTCTGCAAAGCGCGGATGTGGAGTGACCGGCTGAGCCGGATTCATTTCTGGGGCTGGCAGGCGATCATCGTCGCGGCAGCGGTGACGCTACCGTTGGGCATCACACAGAGTAAGGAATACGCTGAGTTGGAATGGCCGATCGACATCGCAATCGCGGTGATCTGGCTGTTCGTGTTTGGCGGTAACTTCCTGATGACGTTGATCCATCGGCGTGAGCGTCACATGTACGTCGCCCTTTGGTTCTACATCGCGACGATTGTAACGGTCGCGTTGCTGCACGTCTTCAATAACTTGGTCGTTCCGATCGGTGGCCAATCTCTTGCCAGCTACAGCGTCTACGCGGGAGTCCAGGACGCATTCATGCAGTGGTGGTACGGTCACAACGCCGTGGCATTCTTTCTGACCACGCCTTTCCTCGGCCTGATGTATTACTTTTTGCCGAAGGCCGCCGAACGCCCTGTCTTTAGTTACAAGCTGAGCATCATCCACTTTTGGTCGCTGGTGTTCATCTACATTTGGGCAGGCCCTCATCACTTGCATTACACAGCCCTGCCGGAATGGGCGAGCACGCTGGGAATGCTCTTTAGCCTGATGCTCTGGATGCCTAGCTGGGGTGGCATGATCAACGGGCTGCTGACGCTTCGCGGTGCGTGGGGCAAAGTCGCATCGGACCCGGTCCTCAAGTTCTTTGTCGTTGGCATCACCTTTTACGGCATGGCAACCTTTGAGGGCCCGGTGCTATCGGTCAAAGCCGTCAATGGGCTCAGTCACTACACGGATTGGACGATCGCCCACGTGCACTCCGGCGCACTCGGCTGGAACGGGTTCATGGTCTTCGGAATGGTCTATTGGATGATGCCGCGATTGTTTCAGACGACGGTCTGGAGTCCCAAACTGGTGAATCTGCACTTCTGGGTCGGGTTCATGGGCATCCTCGCCTACATCATCCCGATTTATGCCGCGGGGCTCATGCAGGGAATGATGTGGCGCGCGATGGATGACACCGGCAACCTCGTCTACCCCGAATTCATCGAAACGATCCAAGAAGTCGTATGGCTGTGGTGGCTTCGGGTCATCGGCGGACTGCTCTATGTCGCCGGCGTCGTGATGATGGCCGTGAACGCAACGATGACGTGGCTCAATCGTCCCGCTGAGTACGACGAGCCGCTTTATACCGCAGCGAAACTGGAACGAAATTTTCGTGATGATCCGCAGCCGGTTGACGATCTAAGAGAGGCGCCAGTCTTGGGCTTAGCGCGGTCACTGAACGTCTTTGGCAAAATGGCGTGGCACCGCAATTGGGAACGCTTGCCGGTCAAGTTTACAATTCTGACAACGGCTGCAGTCGTGATTGCGACTCTCTTCGAGGTGATCCCGACGTTCTTGATCCGAACCAATGTGCCGACCATCGCGACCGTCGAACCCTACACGCCACTGGAGTTGGCTGGCCGTGCGATCTTCATCTCGGAGGGTTGCTACAACTGCCACTCACAGATGATTCGTCCGATGGTCGCCGAAACGAAGCGATACGGCGAATACAGCAAACCAGGTGAGTTCATCTACGACCGGCCATTCCAGTGGGGCAGTCGCCGCATTGGTCCCGACTTGGCGCGCGAGGGTGGCCTGCGACCGAGTAAGTGGCACTGGGATCACTTCGAGAATCCGTCGTACATCAGCGAGGGTTCCGTCATGCCCAGCTACAAACACCTGCTCACGGAAGACTTGAACTTCAAAATGATCCCCGATCATGTGAGGACAGCCGCCTACCTGGGCGCTCCCTACAGCGACGACGTTCTAGAAAACGCTGAATCAAACGCGCGACGCCAAGGCGAAGTCATCGCAGCGGAGATCGTCGCGCAAGGCGGCCCACCGGCGATGCACGAGAAGAAGGCGATGGCGCTGATCGCCTATCTGCAGCGGCTCGGCACGGACATCTTTCGGTCACCTGACGCAGAAGAGAATCCGGGCGCGAAGAACGGCGACCCAGAAGGTGCCGCAACGAAGACCCAAGGACAACCGGTTCAACAAGAAGAAGGAGGCTCAGAATGATTCGTGACTTGGTATGCAAGCTCGACTACTCGATCGTTGCCGAAGTCGCTTTGACGCTCTTTACGGCAACGTTCCTCATCATCTTCTACGGGGCGATCCGACTCAGTCGATCCGCCACCGACCGCTTCGCCTCGATTCCCCTCAACGACGACGTCAGGGATCCCATCCGATGAAGGAACCACTCAAAACGAATCACGCCTACGATGGCATTGAAGAGTTCGACAATCCGCTACCGGCGTGGTGGAAATGGACGTTCGTCGCCACGATCGCGATCTGTCCGCTTTACTGGATGTTCTACCACGGCGGCGCTGAGGGACGGTCTGTTGAGGACGCTTACAGCCTCGCCTTGGCGAAGAACACTCGGCTTCAGTTTGCCGAGATCGGTGATTTGAATCCAGACGCGCCGACCATCATGAAGTTCTCGCAGAAGAGCAATTGGGTGAGAGTCGGCGAAATCGTCTTCAAGACAAACTGCAGTTCCTGCCATGGTCGCAAAGGTGAAGGCAATGTTGGGCCGAACCTTACCGACGAACACTTCAAGCACATTACCGGTGTGGCGGACATTGCCAAAGTCATCGCCAACGGTGCTGCGGCAAAGGCAATGCCGGCGTGGTCTAACCGACTTCACCCCAATGAAATCGTGATGGTCTCTGCTTACGTCGCAGGCCTCCGCGGTACGAACGTTGAGGGCGGAAAGGCGGCCGAGGGTAAGACGATCGCGCCATGGCCAGCGGTTGCTGCGTCCGATGGGGATTCCGATTCGGAGGAGCTGGGAGCGGTTCGATGATGTCGACAGACTTACCAACGCTCGAACCGGAAGGACGCTGTACGCGACAAGAGCCCTGCAAGGGAGCTTGTGGGGGTTGCTCCAATGCAAGCGACGCAACCAAGTCAGTCGAAACCGTCGAATCGCGAACGGCACGTGGTGCGACAGCCGACGACGCGTTGCTTGAGCCGCCCGAACAAGTGCTCAGCACACTTCGAAAAGACGGTTCGCGTCGCTGGCTTCGGCCCCGGCTTTCGAAAGGCGGTTTTTGGCAAGCCCGCCGCATCGTCGCGTACGTTCTGATGGCCGTGTTTGTACTGATTCCGCATCTGCGCCTCGGCGGCAAACCGCTGATCCTATTGGACATCGGCGCATTCGAGTTCACGATGTTCGGTTGGACGTTTCTGCCGACCGACACGTTCGCGTTAGCGCTATTCGTTCTAAGTGTTCTGGTGGGCGTCGTACTGGTCACCGCCGTCATCGGCCGGGCATGGTGCGGATGGGCATGCCCGCAAACGGTGTACATGGAGTTCTTGTTTCGGCCCATCGATCGGTTCTTCGATGGCACTCTCGGAAAGGGCGGCACACCAAAAAGGAAGCCGACGGGATGGAGAGCTGCTGCACGAATTGGCGTCTATCTCGTGCTTGCGATGTTCCTCGCCCACACGTTTCTTGCGTATTTCGTCGGCACCGAAAGGCTTGCGGATTGGGTACGGAGTTCACCGATTCACCATCCGACGGCGTTCGTCGTGATGATTGGGACGACCGGCGCGATGTTGTTTGACTTTTTGTTCTTTCGCGAGCAGCTATGCACACTGGCTTGCCCCTACGGCCGGTTCCAATCCGTGATGCTGGATCCGCATTCACTGATTGTTGGTTTCGATCGTCGACGAGGAGAGCCTCGAAGGAAGGGCGCAAGATCAAATGACCATGCCGGCGTCGGTGATTGCATCGACTGCGGTCAGTGCGTCACCGTTTGTCCGATGGGCATTGATATTCGCGATGGCTTGCAAATGGAATGTGTCAATTGCACTCAGTGTATTGACGCCTGCGACTCCGTGATGAAGCGGGTCGGGAAACCTACGGGCTTGATTCGATATGCCTCTCAAGAGTCACTTTCTGGGAGGCAGTCGAGATTGGTGCGAGCACGGACAGTCCTCTATCCACTGGTGCTTTGTGTCGCACTCATCGGTCTTGGTTTGGCAGTTGCAAGTAAGTCCGGTTTCGACGCGAGAGTGATTCGCGGTCGCGGCGTCCCGTTCTCAATTTCCGAAGACCAGCGTGTCTTGAATTCATTCTCGATCCGATTGGTCAATCGCAGTGGTTCGCCACAAACGTATCAACTCTCGATTGAGCATCCTTCGTTCACCGTCAACGTCGTCGATGAAAGCGACCTTTCTCTTAAAGACGGTGAAACTGTTTTGACGCCGATCCACGTGAGTTTCGACGCCAACGCAACGCGTGGCGATGGCAATGAGCCGGTGGAGATGTCCATCATCGATGGCGACGGAAGAACCAAGGACCTTCGTTTTCGCGTGTTGGGGCCGAGATCATGAAACATGGTAGAAATCGACTACAAGTGGATCGCAGGGCGAAGCGAACTTGGTTGCTGTTGGTAGTCGCCCTGCTCGGACTGCAGCTCACGATCGGCGGCATTGCGATCGCGTTGGCGACTTCCGATCCATCCGCGGTCGTGGTGCCGAACTATCACCAATCGGCTCTTGACTGGGATTCCGAGCAGGCGAGTCGCCGGCTTATCGATGAACTCGGATGGACGTTCGAAATGGAACTCTCCGAGGCCGCAGGCGGCGATCGATGGCTGCACGTTCATGTCCAAGACGTCGTGGGTGACCCGGTCGATGGGCTGCGAATCGGGCTCGCCGCATTTCACCACGCTCGTGCAAGAAACGTGATCGAGACACAGCTGGATTCGATAGGCAAAGGGCGCTATCAGGTATTGGTTCCGATGTCAAAAGCGGGACACTGGGAGCTTGATTTTGAAATTCGACTGGCTGACAGAATTGCACGCGTGAAACGAACAACGGAGGTTCGATGATGTCGATGCTTTTTTCGGCGATCGTGCTCGCAAGCGTCCTCGGTAGCACGCATTGTGTTGGGATGTGTGGGCCGCTTGCACTCTGGGCGAGTGGGGCGCTGGATCAATCACGCCAGAAGGTGTTGGCCAATACGTCTCTTTACCATCTTGGGCGGTTGTTCACCTATGCCATGATGGGCCTCCTGGCGGGCGGGATCGGCGAGTTGGTAACGTCGGCGGCGAAACAATCGGCTTTCGGATGGTCGCGGCACGAATCGTCGGTGGCTTCATGATTACGATGGGAATCGGCAGGCTGATCTCGCTTTGGCCGCGACGGACTTCACGACAGTCTGACGTCAAGAAATCGGAACCGGGCATGATGACCCGGTTGCTGATTCGCATACGACCACTTGTGTTTCAGTTACCCATTTCCGGCCGCGCGTTTGCCACTGGGCTGCTGACCGCGTTTCTGCCTTGCGGTTGGTTGTACGTTTTCGCCTTCGTCGCCGCAGGTACTGCGACACCTCTGGACGGTTTGACGGTGATGGTGGCGTTCTGGATCGGAACGGTTCCTTTGTTGACCGGGATGGTGTTCAGCGCCACGCTCGCCAATCAGCGATTCCGGATGGCTATTCCCTTTGTGGGGTCGATTCTTCTTGTGGCGACCGGTGCCTACACCGCGAGTGGGAACGGGTTCGCTTCCAAAGAAGCTCTTCCACGGCTGAAGTCGATGGTCAACGAAACGGAAATCGACCAGCTTGGTGAAGCTCCGCTGCCCTGCTGCCAGACGGGGTGTGACGCGTGATCGCAACGGAAATCGCACCGATCGAACGCATCCAACACCCGTGCGCGCATTGCGGCGAACCAACAATCGTTCCCGCCGATGAATCGCCCCAAGCGGTCTTCTGCTGCGCGGGATGTCGCGGTGCCCACGAACTGATTCAGGGATGGGAGCTGGGTCAGTTTTACGACCTGCGCCGCGACTCCACCACTCAATCCGAGCCAGCGCGGCCTACCAACAACGGCTGCGAGGTCTTCGACCATCCTGAACTGCTTCGGCTCTCCAGCCCGCGCGAGATTGGACCGGGGCTGATGCAAAGCAAAGTCGCGCTGCAGGGTCTGCATTGTGGGGCGTGCGCGTGGTTGATCGAAAATGCGGCACGCCGCACGCCCGGTTGGGTCTCGGCGCGGGTCAATATGAGCACGCATTCACTCGAAGTGACCTACCGTTCGGGGGAGACCTCGCTGGGAAAGATCGCTCGACTTCTCGCACGACTTGGTTACGAACCTTTACCGTTGACGGACTCGAGTGAAGACCAACACTCTCGCGAGAATCGTCGGCTCCTGAGTCAGATTGCCGTTGCGGGTTTCTTCGCCGCGAACACGATGTGGATCGCCGTCGCCTTGTACGCAGCGGAAGGCCAGGGTTTTACGGCTTCACATTTCCAGTTCTTGCGATGGGCAAGCGCCGTCTTGGGGTTCTGTGCCGTTGCTGGCCCGGGACGCACCTTTTTTCAGGGTGCGCTCGCATCCATCCGAACGCGAACTCCGCAT
>JBCBLJ010000520.1:0-6016 GCA_038520195.1 Planctomycetota bacterium | reverse complement strand
TCTCCGTTTTCTTCTTCGGTCGCGACCTGATCGACGGTCGCTTGTTCGGCGAGGGATGCCTTCGCGATCGCATCAAAATCAAGTCGCTCATGGAACAAGTGCTCGAAGGACGGCATCACCGACTCTTTTTCTTCAAATCGTGGATCAAGCAAGTGTTGCCAATGCCAATAACTCAGTCGCGCACCGCCTTCGCTCGCGAGATCGGGACCGATGCGTTGCGAACCCCAAAGAACCGGGCGATCAAAAGCAAACTGTCCCGCGAGACTGTATTCGCCGTAGCGTTTGGTCTCTGCCACCAGTGGTCGAACCGTTTGCGAGTGACAGCTGTAACAGCCTTCTCGGTGGTAGATTTCGCGGCCCGCGAGTTCCAGCGCCGTGTACGGCTGCGATGTCGGCGTAGGCGATGCTTCGGCGAACAAGATCGACGGGCCCAGTAGCAAAAGGCTTGAACCGCCCAAACAAACAAGGACGATCAAGCACATTCGAAAGGGGTTTCGTTCCCACGAACGGTGCCACTCGAACGTCGACATCCGGTCGATGCCGACGGCGAGTGCCAGAACCGGTGCGCCTTCCAGTGCACTGGCGTGCTCGACCGATTTCTCCGTGACGTTTTGCGTCTCGTACTCGGAGCAGTCGACCTCCGTCGCCGCGGCAATCCAAGTCAAAACAAAGTTGGAAATCTGGAGCAGAAGTCCGATTCCGAAGACTCCCAGTCCGATCATGCTCAGACGCCAGAAAAACTTCGAATATCCCAAGCTCTCCACGAACTCGGGGTGGGCCAGTTGCCCGCTACTGTCGAGCCCCATCCACATTTGGCCCTGCAACACGCTTGCGACGTAGAGCGGTGCGGCGATGAGGACGAGACTCAGCAGTGCGAGGACGAAGTGAACCTTGGCGATTCCCTTGCTGCGGACCTCGGAATTGAGAATTCGGGGCATCATCCAGTAGATGACGCCCATCGCCATCATGCCATTGAATCCATAAACAAGCACTTCACGCTGAGCCGCGGTCCAATCGGTGAACTGCGTGACGGCGGCGATGCTGCGCAAGTTGCTGAGCGTCTCTTGCAGCGTGAGCAACGCAAAGCAAATCACGCCGACAAACAGGAACGCCAGACTCGGTTCCGATGCGATTCGTTTCCACACCCCGCGAAAGCTAAACCATCCGTTGAGTACGCCACCCCATTGAGGCATCCAGAGAATCAATCCCGAAACCACCGCAAGGCTTCCCGCCAAGTCGGGGATCGGGGAATAGTGAAGTGGCCGAAGTGCCGTCCAGCCATAGAGTAAGACCAGCGCCCAAAACTGAATGACGGCGAATCGATAGCTGTAAATCGGCTGCCCACTGATCTTCGGCAAGAAGTGATACATCGCCCCCAGCATTGGGAACACCAGCAAGAACCCTGAAAAGTTCTGCCGGTACCACGATTGCACCATCGCGTCGGGCACTCCGGATAACATCGCCGTGCTGGTCCATCCTTCGCCCGGCGTGACCACGTTGCCAAGAATATGCACGAACCCGACCGTGACCGTAGACGCCAGATAAAACCACAGTGAGATATAGACCCTCGGCTCGCGGCGGCTGGCGATCGTCATCAATAGATTGAACGCGAAGAACACGATCCAGACGACGGCGATCGAGAGATCGATAGGCCACTCCGACTCGGCCAGTTCACGCGGTTGACGAACGCCGTGCCCGAGCGTCCAAAGCATGGCAAACGCGATCCCTTGCCAGCTCAGAAAGTGCAGATAGCTCAGTGCGCTGCTCCACATCGCCGTTCGGCACAGTCGCTGGGCACTGTAGTAGACCAATGTGAAAACGGCGTTTGCGGCGAATCCAAAAATCGCGAGATTGGGATACAACGGTTGAAGCCGTCCGTAGGAGACTTCGTGAACGCCGGGAAAAAGGGTCGGGTACAGACGCAAGCACAACACAAACATGCCGGCAGCGGCTGCGACGACACCCCAGAAAAGTGTCGCCAACGCGAACAACCGACAGATCAAATTGTCGTAGCGGATTTCAGGGTCCGAAGGGGACGAATCGGCGTCGTTTACCATGTTTCCTCATCGTGCGGTGACGGCGGCAAAATGTCGCGTCCAAAGCGAGATGAACCATTGCCTTGTCCGCCAACGCACAATCTATCTCGGCGAGACTGGTTTCAATAGTCCTGCGCTGCGCTGAGACCATTTTCCACAGTCTGGTTGGAAACGAACCGCTTGAACCGATGGGACTCCGATCGCCTGCTCTGAAGTCAATCGTCACCTAACCCCTGCGACTGATTGGGAGTCGGCGGTTGGTTCGGAGTGACTGAGCTGGCCGTTTGCCCTCCGTTGTCCGTGCTTGATTGCAGGGGCCCGATTGGATCGCCGACAGAGATCGTCCCACCAACCACCACGGTGGCTCCGATCCCGCCGCAGTACGCGAAATACTTGAGCACCTGACGTCGGCCCGACCGTTGCGAAAGGCTATTGCGATGAACTCGATGGCGATGTGCTTTCGACGGCTTCGGTGCGACGTTCCCCGATGCGATCGTCATCTCGGAACGCGAACCATCCCCAACACACAGCCGGCACGAGTTGACCGGTGATTCGGTTGTAGACTGAATGGACCAGCCCTAGCACGAGGAATGACTCGATCAACGGAAACGCTCCGGGGTCGAGCCCGAGCATTTGGAAAAGCATCGGGCCGAAAGCGATCGCGACGATGGGCAATACCCAGCGCCCATTGCGATTCCAATTTCTGATCGTCAGGTAGTTACCGCAGGAGCCGCAGAATCCAAAGGGGAGATGGAAGCGCGCCGACCGCACACCTGCCCCGCAGATCGGACAACAGTCGCCAACGGATTCCGTCTCCGACGAGCTTGGGGCGTACGGATTCATTGCGATACCGAATCCGGAGTTGTTCAGTGAGTGATGGGGCCATCCGGCGTACGCTGCGCGTTCGCGATCGGACACGGCAAGAAACGTGCAATCGATGTCGCAAACTCGGAGAACCATTCGGTTGCGTCGGCATACATGCAGAGCAGTGTCATCGGGCCGCGTGGATGATGACCAAAGTGCATCGTAAATGACTGACAGCGATGAAAGCCGATCATTTCATCCGTCACCGCGGCCGACGAAATCGAATCACGCCTGATACGCGTGAGCCATCTCCCGTTTTGCCAGCAGAAAGAGTCACCTTCAAGTGAGACAGAGATCGCTTCCCGCCGCTCGATCCGCTTCTCCTTTTGATACACAACGGAACAAAGGTCGAGATCGTCGACCTCGCTCACATAAGACGTGGGGATGAAGACTTCCATTCGTTTGGGAAGCGCGATTTCCATTTGGGAGATTTCCGGCGAAGTGGTTGCAAGCGGGCCACAAGCGAGCCGACCAAACGCGATTTTCCCGCGTGTGATAGTCGAGGTCAAGTTTTCGAGGCTCCCGCCGCGTGCGACTCACTCCCCAGGCCGGATCGTTTTCAGAACGCTCACTTGACTATTTCGGATTTATCCGAAATAATGATTGGATGAGCAGTGATTTGGATGTGCTTTTGCGAGCGGTCGGCAATTCGACTCGCCGCTTGATCTTGTCGATTGTCTGGGAACGAGACTCTGCGGCCGGAGAAATCGCGGCGCAGATCGAACTCGCGGCGGCAAGCGTTTCGGAACACCTCAAGGTGCTTCGGAAGGCAGGGCTGGTGACGGTCGACAAGCAGGGCACGTCTTGGATCTATCGCGCCGAGCGCTCCGCGATCACGCGATTGCTTGAGTTATTGCGAGACGAGTTTCCCGAACCGGAGAACAAGTGATGGCTGACCCCGTCGTTCATTTTGACGTTTGCGGCCCCGAACTAGGACCGTTGGCTGAGTTCTACGCCAAGCTGTTTGCCTGGAAAGTGTCGTCCGGCGAAGGGTACGCGCAAGTTGACACCGGTAGCCTTCGCGGCGGTTTGGCGGAGTCCGAGACGACGAGCGTTACCTTGGGGATTCAGGTCGACGACCTGGACGCGGCACTTGCACGTGCTAGTCAGTTGGGTGGAACCGTCGAGATGCCTGCGACCGACAACGGCTGGGTAACCAAAGCGATGGTTCGAGACCCCGCGGGCAACGTCGTTTCACTGATTCAATCCGACAAGCCGCAGTCGTAAACGGGAAGCGATGGGACTCGAACTCAAAAACTGCTCTGCCGTCATCAAGAACGCCGAGCACGAAGGGCACCTCCACGTGGACTCGAAGGAACTGTTGTTTCGGTCCCCGGATTTGAAGTGGTCGGTCAAGGTCGGCCAGGGCACGCAAGCCAAATCGATCGGCGGCGACCTCGTTGTTCGTCGTGGTTCCAAGTCCGCGACATTTCGAGTCGGCGCCAACGCCGACAAGTGGATCGACAAGATTTTGCATCCACCGTCTCGTGGCAAGAAGCTAGGACTCAAAGCGGGGACACGCTATTGGATCAGCGGCGACTTTGAGTCCACGTTCTCGGAGGAACTGAGCGGCCACGGCCTCGAGAAAGCTCGGAGCGCCAAATCCTGCGACATTGCGTTTGTCCTGATGCACCTGCAAGCCGAGCTCAAGGCGTTCGACAAGATCGTGAAGGCGGCCGAATCGGGGACCCATCTGTGGGCGGTCTACCCCAAAGGGAAAGACGGCGTTGGGCAGTCCGAAGTCATCGCCCGCGCTCGCGAACACGGCATGGGGCCCGGAAAGGGCATCGCGTTCGACGAGACTTATTCCGCGATGCGATTTACAAAGAAGTAGTTGCGGCGGAGAACAAGTGCGCTCCGCGAGCAACGTCTACTTGGACCGAAACACCTTCGATTCGATGATGGAGGTCAGGATCGAACGGAAGGTGTAGTTCTCTTTTTCGGCTCGCTGGACGATGGCGTCGACGAGGATCCGGTCGCCGGGTTCGACACTGCGAGCCAAAGCGTACGCCAGGAGCTTTTCGGTCAATCCACGAACAAATCGTTCCTTTTGCCCCATGACAGCGGCCTTGAATTCGACGAAGTCTTCGAACTCGGTCCCATTCATGAGCTTACCGCTAGGATCGATGGCCGGACGCTCATCGCCCCATTGCTCGATTGGTTTTTCGCCGTCCTCCAGCTCGCGCCAGAGTCCGATGGTATTGAAATTCTCCATCGCCAGTCCGTATGGATCGATGCGGCGGTGACAGTGGTTGCATGTCGTTTGTTCGCGGTGCTTGCTGAGCCTCTCGCGCACCGTCAGCTTTTGCCCGCGCAAGTTTGGTTCGACTTCGCCCGCATTGGGCGGCGGCGGTGGCGGCGGATCATTGAAGAGGACGTCAAGAATGTACTTTCCACGTTCGACCGGTTTGGTACGGCTGCCATCGCTGCCCCAACGATGGATTCCTGCCATCCCGAGCAGCCCGCCGCGGATTGCCGCATCGCGCGCTGAAAGCCGCACGCGACGAAACGCATCACCTTCGACGCCATTGATGCCGTAGTACCGAGCCAGTCGTTCATTCAGCATTGTCCAGTCGGAGTCCAATAGCTCCAACACGGATTCATCGCTACGTATCAACTCGCGAATCATCTCGAGAGGCTGATCGATCAGATCGGAGTCCAATCCACGAAACTCCGTCGCATAGAAACTTGGGAAAATGCGTTCGTCGGGTGGAAACTGATTGAACCCCTCCACCTTTAGCCACTGCCGCGCGAAGCCATCCAGGAAGCCTTGGCATCGCGGGTCGCGAAGCATTCGATTGATTTGCGTTCGACGTCGCTCTGAATTCGAAAGCTTGTTCGCGGCGGCGACGCTCAGCAGTTCGTCATCGGGCTGACTGCTCCAAAGCAGGAAGCTCATCCTGGACGCATACTCCAGCGGCGAGAGCGCGCGTGCGGCGACGTTCGATGAGGAATGATCCGATGACGCGTCGATGCTCTTCTCGTGCAGGAAAAGGAATTTTGGCGAGCAAAGAATTCCGATCAACGTGGTTTTAAGAACTCGTTCCAGGCCTGACCCCGCTTCGAGTTCCGCACGCGCCAAGTCCATGAACGGTTCGAGCTCGTTCGCGGTCACG
>JBCBLJ010001078.1:0-2224 GCA_038520195.1 Planctomycetota bacterium | reverse complement strand
GTGACGGAAGTGGTATTTGGGGAACCAATTCCATCGTGGTTTCCGGTTGTTCAGCGGTTTGGGTAACCAAGCCAGATAAACGGCTTGAATCAACCCCACCAGCACGGTGCCGGCAAGAGCGATGTGAATGGGCACGAATGCCTTGATGCACAGAAAGAGGACCACGCAGAGAACCGCCGCGATAATCACTCGAATCGGAATTCCGTTCACGAGGGGTACCGGAATGGAAAGGCCTTGGACTCGGAGCGTGCAGGGAGCCCGCACGAAAGCAGTTTACATGGCAAGCCGAGCCATGTTTAAGCCCCTGACGATCGATTGCCGCGGGATGATCGATCACCGCCGACGGCTCGGCTACTTCACGGTGGATCGCCCCAAGGATCGTCAAGGCAGATCGGTTGCGAGTACAGTAGACTCAAGTTTGAAACGTTTCGTCCAGGGTGGAACCAGAGAGTGAGTCAGGCCTCCGACAACCAGCAAGATCGTCAGGACAACTCTCACGCTGGTCGCTTCACCCATCTAGGGATCGCGCTGATCCTGTTCTCCGGCGTCCTTTGGTTCTCACTTTTCGCGATTCCTTTCTTGCCGTTTTCCACCGCCAACAAAGCGATGATTGGCGGTGCCGTTTTCATCGCGGTTCAAATCGCATGGTGGGGCGGCGCTGCTCTCGCGGGTCCGCGTGTCGTCGGAAAAGTGACACGTTGGTACCGACGAGAAGGATAGTTCGATCGGCAACATGCCTTCCGGCAGAGTCTGGCGCTTCATCGCGTATGATTCCTAGCCAGATTCGGTCGACTCAGTCGGCGACCCACTTTGCGATTCGGCCATCCGCACCGCTAGCGAATCCGACCTGTCCGACAAACTGGATCGCATGAAATCCGACGCCGGAAGCTTGTTTCCAGTTGTGACCGCCGTCCGTCGAGACGTCTGTTCCGTTGGTGCCGACGGTTACCCAAACTCGCTCGTCACCTCGTTCGCGGACGGCGACTCCACTGCGGAAGCCGCTCGGAGGCGTACCGTTCGGCTTGGACCAGCTCTTTGCGTCTTTCGTTACGGCAACGTTTCCTGCTCGTAAGTTGGGCTGCTTATAGTCTCCGCCGACCGCGACTCCGTTCCCCCCGGAGTCGAATGCCAACGAAAAGATGCCCGCACTCTCGCTACGCGGTACCGGAACGACACTGTTCGTCCAACTCATCGCACCATCAAAGGAACTCACGATTCGGCTTGTCGGTTGAACTTCGCCGGCAGGAGCTCCGCCGAGAGCGATATGAATCACGCTAGATCCTGCCACTCGCATGTTGGTGCCACTGGCGGCGAAACCCGCCTCGCCCTGACGTGATTTTGGCCGACGATCGGCGCTCAACTCTAACCATGTCTTCCCACCATCGGTTGTTTGGATCAACAGCACCCGGCCATCGATGGGATCACTCATCGCGATTCCATGGTCTTGATCCCAAAAGGAGAGCGCGTCGAAGAAGGCCCTCGGATCGGGGTGTTCGAAAGCCAAGTTCCAATTCTTTCCACCATCGTCGGTGACGTAAACCCTTGCCGGTTGACCGGCGCTCAGGATCACCGCGCGGCTGGAATCAAAGGCGTGGATATCGCGAAAATCAAGTTGTTCGTCTAGTTGTGGCGAGACGTTTTCAAAGGACTCGCCGCCATCAACACTTCGAAGGACCGTGTTGTCGGCTCCACTCACCCAGAGTGTCTCCGCGTCGACCACACAGAGCCCTCGAAGACTCGATTTGACTCCGCTGGTGAGTTGTCGCCAGACGGGACTGGGTTCGGAGGCTGGCGACTGAGCGTGGACCACCTGGATAGAGAGCAAAAGAACAACGGCGATCGAGAAGAGATTGCGCGGCATTGTGGTGGCTGGTTATGGCACAAGTCGGAATGAATGCCTGCGAATTCTACCGAGTTCGATTCAGCCAGAGGAGACGACGAGCAAACCTAGGTGAAGGGAGCTTGCTGCCGTTTCAAGGGCGGGCGGGGGACGCGATCAATGAAGCGTCGTAAGAGCCGGTGTCGCGCGCAGAAGCTTCGGTGTCTGACCAATGCAGTCGTACGCGCGGAGTTACCGAGTCTCGTCCTCGAGTCCTGCCCGTGCGAAGACTTGATCGACGGCGCTGGGGCCAAAGCTGCTAGTCTCGGCTTGTTGCGACGCCACTTCCTCCACTCGCATTCCGCTGATCACCATATTGCGATCCACCCCGCCGCGGCCATCGAG
>JBCBLJ010000067.1:0-17680 GCA_038520195.1 Planctomycetota bacterium | reverse complement strand
TCCGATCTACCGACCAAGACTCGGTGGGGTTCGGCAGCAAGTCCTATCTTCTACAAGGATCGCTTGATCCTCAACGCGATCGAAGAGACGGGACGGGTGTATTCGGTGCGTCGGGAGGACGGGACCATCGTGTGGGAGTTTGACCCGAAGTCCACGTTGGTCTACGCCACACCTAACCTGCTGCGCACGCAAGATGGCGCGACCGAGTTGATTGTCCCAGCGCCCGAGAGGGTCTACGGGATTGATCCTGAGACCGGGAAGCAAAAGTGGTTCGCCGATACAACACTGACCAATGAAATGAACGGCTCGGTGATCGTCAAAGATGACGTCGCATACCTCTACGGCGGATTCCAAGGCGTGGGAAGCCTCGCAGTACGCGGCGGCGGAAGCGGCGATGTCACCGACTCCCACGTTCTTTGGACAAGTAATGATACGTCCTACATCGCGACTCCCGTTCTGGATGATGGGTTCCTTTACTGGCTCAATCTCAGCGGGATCGCACACACCGTCGATTCGAAAACGGGTGAGCGCGTGCAACGTCGACGGGTACCGGGGGTACGTGGCGGCAGAGGCGTGAAGTTTTTCGCCTCAATGATTCTGGCCGGCGACCACGTCTATGCCGTGAGTCGGAGGTCGGGCACGTTCGTGCTGAAAGCAACGCCCGACTTCCCCTTGGTCTCTCAAAACAGTTTTGAGGACGACGAATCTGAGTTCAATGGAACACCCGCCATCAGCAATGGCAAGTTGTTCCTCCGAAGCAACCGCTTTCTCTATTGCATTGGCCAATCCTCGAGTACCCAAGTGAAAGAATGATCGGAACGATTTCCAAAAGTCTCCGCGTACAGTCCCTTGTAGTGCTTTGGTATTTTTTTTTAGCGGCGTTTGCTTGCGCAACTGCCATCGCCGATTCGCCGACTCCCGCGATGGAGCAACAGTACGAGGCTTGGCCGGAAGACTTGAAGATCAATGGTCGGATCGTGATCCACCATCATCTGAAGGAGCCAGCGACGCTTCAACGGACCCTGGAACGCAGTGTTCAAAACAAGAATGTCGTGGTGCTGGAGACCTCGGAGCAACTTTTGGACGATGAATGGCTTCGCGTCTTGCGAGCGACGATCGGTGACCAGGGGCGCGTCACCATCAGTTCGCTGCGCCAACTACCGGACGATTTCGATGAATTCGACTGCGCTGTGTTTGCCGGATCGTTGGACGGCATTGATGCCTTTGCGAAACTTGAGCCTTCGCTCAATGCCCTACTGCGACGTGGCGGAACCTTGGTCGTTGATGAAGCAGTCGGCAAATGGCTGGGCAAGTACAACGTTGTGTCCACCGAGTCGCTCAAAACACAGCCGGGACTGAACTTGTTACCGGACTGCATTTTCGATCCGACGCTCGAAGCTGACTCCATGCTGGACGTCGTGCGCGAGCATCCTCGATCTGTCGGTGTCACGCTGAGTTCAGGATCCGCGCTGGTGCTCTCGGGGCGAAAACTGATCGCTTACGGCCCTGGAAGTGCGACGATCTCGGTGGCAAAGGGCACCGCGTCGTCACCCGCGTCGGTGACAATCGCCGATGCGGAGAACGGCCGGCGGCGAGACCCCGAAAGCTACCTGGCCGATCTCACGCAGTGGCGTCGGATGGCGATCGACCGTGACTTGCCGCCCTTTCCGGGCGAGCAACCGCCGATGCCTGTGGTCGAAAACGGGACATTGATTATCGTCGGAGGCGGTGGGGCCCCGAAAGGACACATGGACCGTTTCGTCGAACTCGCCGGTGGAACCGAAAAGGCTCGACTCGTTTATGTTCCATGTTCCGAGAATGATTTCGTCGGGGAAAGACAACGGATGGTCGAAAGCTGGAAACGGATGGGCGTGGTTAACGCAACGTTCATCCACACCAAAGATCGCCGTCAAGCGAACATCGATGAGGACTTCCTGGCACCCTTGAAAGACGCAACGGGAATCTACTTCGGTGGCGGACGACAATGGAATTTCTCCGACTCCTACTACGGCACGAAGGCGCACGCTTTGATGAAGGATGTCCTCAAGCGTGGTGGCGTGATCGCGGGGTCTTCGGCGGGGGCTTCGATTCAAGGGCGCTATCTCGCCCGCGCGACGCCCATTGGCAACTTCAAGTTGATGGCGCCAGGCTACGAACGGGGCGGCCTCGGTTTCCTACCGGGCGTCGCGATCGATCAACACTTTACGCAGCGAGGCCGTCAGAAAGACATGACAGGGTTGATCGAGGTCTATCCGCAATTGCTCGGAATCGGCATCGACGAAGCGACCGCGATCGAGGTCCAGAAGTCCGTTGCCACGGTCAGCGGCCCGGGACGCGTTTTCTTTTATGATGCCAACGCCGAGCAAAACGACGATGACGCCGACTACGTCGCTTTGCCTGACGGTTCGTCTTACGATCTCGCTCGCCGTGTTGTCTTGAAGGACACGCGCGGGAACTCGAAGGCGGAGTCACCCGCCAAGGATACTTCGCAGGAATGACGCAGGTCGCTGTCGTTCAAGCCGGCTCGGTATTGTTTGATACCGAAGCCACGCTCACGAAGTTTGCCGACTTGTTGTCCGATGCCGCTGGTCGCTTACCAAACCCTACTCCGCGCTTGGTCGTTTTTCCCGAGGCGTTCGTCGGTGGCTACCCCAAGGGCAGCCACTTCGGTGCTCCCGTCGGCTCGCGGTCTGAAGAAGGACGCGACCTCTTCGCGCGATATTTTGCGGCCGCGATCGAGGTTCCCGGCGCCGAAACCGCTTTCATGCAGAAGTTGGCCCGGGATCACGCGACGGACATCATCGTCGGCGTCGTCGAACGTGACGGCGGGACCCTCTATTGCTCCGCACTTTGCTTCTCTTCGGAGGGTGTGTTGCTCGGCAAGCGTCGGAAGCTGATGCCAACCGCCGCGGAGCGAATCGTCTGGGGATTGGGCGACGGTTCGACACTTGACGCGTTCAACGCGCCCAGTGGTCGATTGGCGGCGGTGATCTGCTGGGAGAACTACATGCCGATGACACGGATGAGCCAGTACGCGCAAGGCGTGCAAATCTACTGTGCGCCGACGGTCGATGATCGTCCGGTTTGGAGTGCGACGATGACCACGATCGCGCTCGAAGGCCGCTGCTTCGTCGTTTCGGCGTCCCAGTTCCTGACACGCCTAGCGGTGCCCGACGACTTTCGTTCCGTGCAAGGCTCGAGTAAAGACACCGTCTTGATCAACGGCGGTAGCATCGTTGTTTCACCTCTCGGCCAAGTGCTTTGCGGCCCGTCGTTTGGTGGCGAAACCATTCTCACGGCCGAGTTGGACCTTCGTGAGATCGTTCGTGGCAAGATGGATTTCGACGTCGCCGGCCACTACGCTCGTCCCGACGTTTTTCGATTGGAGATTGATCGCAGCGCCAAGAAGACCATCTCCCAGGACACATGGCGAAATGACAGATCAACTTGATCGAAGCAAGAATTGAAGATCGCGCCGCGCGATCGCTCGATCGAACATGAGTCACGCTTGATAAGGCCTAGAACAATCCGTCGGCAAAAGCGTCATCGACCAAGTCACTCGATAACCCATCCTCTTCCTCGCCTTCGAGTAGCGCACTCACCGCTTCCTCGGTCGTCGTCGCCAAGTAGTTGATCACTTGCAAGGCATCGATCGGAGACACCACGCCGTCGCCGTTAACATCCAACCGCGTGTCGCTCTCGAGTGATTCACCTTCGGCGTCGCTCGCCAGGAAATTGATCACCAACAGCGCGTCGATCGGAGTGACCGACTCATCGCCGCTGGTGTCACGCGAATCCGCCAACTCATCGGAATCGGAGGTCGAGTCCAAACTCGATGTCGTCGACGTCGTGTCACCGGCGGTGACGTCGCCCCGGAACCATGATCCTCCAACCGTGAACTCCCCATTGTTCACGTTGCCCCGGAAGATATTTGCTGCGAACGTCAAGTCGCCGTCACTGTAGCCGTGCAGGATGCCATCGATCTCGCCATCCATTCCTTGCAGATCGGCGATCGTATCCGCATCAAAGTCGACTTCCGCGATCAAGCGATCCGTCGGTCGCGGTGTGAACTCAAACCAAGTCCGGTTGTTGTTGAAGAACCAAGCGTCGCCTTGGAACTGGACCGCAACGAAGTGGTCGCCGTGATCCTTGTTGAAGCCATTGTCACTGAATCGATCCTGAACGTCTTCGATGCTGTAGAGGATGTAGCCGCTTCCGGTCGCCTCATCCTGCACCGCGATTCCCGCGTTTACTTCCGTCGTGAAGAACACCGGGCGATCGACCGTGAAGAACGTGCCGTCGATCGTGAACTCACCGTCGTTGATCCGACCATTCCAAGTGTCCCCCGCGAACGTCAAGTCACCGTCGGTGAATCCCGTCGCAACGCCGCTGACTTCACCGTAGCTTCCCTTGAGGTCCGTGATCGTGTCATTGTCAAAGTCGACGCTCGCGAGCAAACGATCGGTCGTTTTCGGTGTGAACTCGACCCACTGAGTGTTGTCGTTGTAAAACCAGACGTTGTCGACGACTTGAACGCCAACCAGGTTGGAACTATTGGTGTGGATCGGCGAAGCACCCGCGAAACGCGTCTGAACATCTTCAGCGCTGTAGAGGATGTAACCTTCGCCGGTCACATCGTCCTGAACGGCGACGCCGAAGTTGACCGAACCGAGCGAGTAAGTATCGACCACCTCGGCCGCTTCGAAGTAAGTTCCACTGACCGTGAACTCACCGTCTTGGATGTTGCCGCCGAAGAGGTTGGCGGTGAACGTCAAGTCACTCGCATCGAAGCCTTGCGCGATCCCGTTCACCGTACCAGTTGCACCTTGCAAACTCGTGATCGTGTCATTGTCGAAGTCGACTGCGGCGATTAAGCGGTCGCTCGCTCTGGGTGTGAAGGCGATCGAGTCTTTGTTGCTGTCGAAGAAGGCCCACGAATCCGTTCCAAAGGTGACGGCCACCATCTGATCGCTGTGATTCACGTTGAACCGATTCGCCCCGAATCGATCCTGAACGTCCTGGCTGCTAAACAGGATGTAACCCGTCCCCGTCGCGTCGTCGGTTGCCGCGATACCCGACTTCACTTGGCCAATCGCGAAACGATCCTCGATGATCACATCCACGTACGTTCCGTCGACGGTGAACTCACCGTTGTTGACCGTGCCGCCGAAGACGTTCGCTTCGAACGTCGCATCGGTCGCGATGAATCCCGCCGGGATGCCGTCGATGTCGGTGTCGGTTTTCTCAAGGCTGTTGATCGTGTCGTTGTCGAAGTCGACAATCGCGATCAATCGATCGCCGTCGACGGGCTCAAACGGAGTCTCCCCCTGGTTCCAGTCGGCGAACCATCGTCCGTTGCGATTGCGAACCGCGATCAGATGATCACTGTTGCCGACGTTCAGCGGAGCGAAACGCTCGTTGACGTTTTTGACGGAGTACATGATGTAACCAGTCCCAGTCGCGTTGTCCTGAGCGGCAATTCCCGAGTTGATATCAAGCAGACTCAAACGCTCAACCAAAGTGCCGAGCGCCGTTACCACGTAGTCTTCGACTTCACCATCGCTTGCCAACCCGTTTGGAGTCGCCGCCGTGATCGATGAATCCGTGGTCAAGCGGAATCGCGCGTAGGTGTCGGCTTCGAAGTCTAGCGGCGCGGCGTCGAATGTTAGCGTTACCGTCGCATTGATTAAGCCATCGGCAACGCTAACGGAAGTCGACTCGGGCTCCTCGAACTCGCCATCGTTGTCATAGTCAATCCAACCAATGAGCGTCGCTTCGCTGCCGGTGTCGTTGGTGACGAGGATATCGACCGTGGCAACTTCGTTTGGGCGAATCGTTAGGTCGGCGACTGGATCGATCACGCCGTCATCGTTGTCAGCAAAATCGGAATCGATTTCCGAATCAGGCGCAGTGCCCATGAAGAGACCGTCGACGATCACGTGTCGCGGGCCGTCACTTATCAGCAAAGTCTCGTAGTCGCCATTACCTGTGCCGGCACCCGCATCGGGCGCGTCGCCAAAGTCTAACTCATCGATCACGACGGCAGCGACAGTACCAGAGGCCGCGCCCGTGTCGTCGTCAAACAACTGAATCTCGACATCATAGACGCCACCGGTCGAATAGATGTGCGTCGCCGCGATGGTGCCTCGCCGTGTGTCGGGATCAAAGACGATCGTAGCATCCGAAGTCGTGACTCCGTCGCCCCAGAAAATATCGGCGGTGAACGTGTCATCGGGGCTAATGTCGTAGAACGTGGCGTCAAGTGTGACCGTTTCGCCCGCGGCCGCAGCGTTGTCCGTATCAGGTGCAGATGTGCTGCCTGTTACGAGTGCGGGATTCGAATTGAATACCGTTAGGTCGACTGGTTTGGTGTCAAAACTGCTCGCATCTTCCTCGTCGGTTGCCGTCACCGTGACTGTGTACACATCGCTAAACGTGTTGCTCGGGTCATCGTCGTCGTATCGGTGTGACCCTGAAAACGCTAATCCGTTGACGGTCGCCGGCCCCGAAGTCCCGTCACCCCAGTCAATGATCACGGAGTGAGAATCGAGTCTTCCGACGTCGGTGATCACGCCTGTGACGATCGCCGTTCCCGTTTCGTCGATCGCGTCTTTATCTAATTCGATCGCGAGCACCGGTGCCGCGTTTTCGACCGTGATGGTCGTGCTGGCCGTGTCCCCGTCCCCGTCGTCGTCGACCAGAGTCAGCGCGACGTCGTAGTCACCGTCATCTTCGTAGCGGTGGACGACTTCAAACTCGGTCGTTCCGGCGGGAAGACTCAAAACATCTTCGACGCCATCACCCCAGGTGATTGACAGCGTGAAGGTATCGAGCGTACCTGGATCGACAATCGTACCGGTCAAAGTCGCCGTGCTACCTTCGACCAGCGTTCCCGTTCCTGCCGTGTCGGTGATCGCAACGTCCTGCAGATCCGCGGCCACGTTGTCGACGGTTAATTCAAACATTTGCTCATAACGTCCATCGGCGTCATCCGCGTAAACGGTGATGGTCGTCGTGCCGGTTGCGTTATCGGCGAACACGTGTTCGAAGGGACTGCTGTTATCATCGAACGAGGTCAGGTCGGTTCCGTCGCCCCAATCAACCAGGAAACCGGTGATCGTGTCGCCGGTTCCGGGATCACTTGTGGTGACGGTCAATGCGTACGTCTCACCCTCGGTCGCAGTCGTTGCCCCGGCCAGATCGATCGTCGGCGCGACTTCGTTGACCGTCAAGCTGGTCAGGAATTCGTCTTGTCCTTCATCGTCGAAAATGATTCCGCGGACCAAGACGCGTCCGCTATCGGCAAAGAACGACGTCGGAACCGTCGCGGAGGCGGACGAGGAAGAAACGATGTCGATCGTGCCGTCGTCGCCGAAGTCGTAGCTGTAGGTCAGTGCTGCCAAATCTGCCGGTGAAGGATCGGATTGGTTGCTGAAGCTAATTGTGACCGTCGTGCTCGATCCCTCGTCGACCCCTGCAATCGGCGCGTCATTGGAGAACGTCGCCGACGGAATCACGTTGATGATGTCGAGCGTCGTGGTCGCGTCGATCGTCTGCCCGTTGGAATAGATCGCGCGGAAGACAATGGGCAGATCAGTGCCGCTGTTGTCGATACCGAGCGCGACCAACTCGTCCCACGTCACCGTCGGCGACAATCCCGTCGCATCACCGAACGTGTCGTCGTCGTTCAGATCCCAAGTCACGCTGATCGGTGTCGAGACAACGGTCGCGGAGAGCGAAAGGTCGTCGCCTTCTTCGATTTCATACGGACCGTCGGTCGCGGCACTACTGGTCCCGACCGTGACGCTGACCGCCATCGTTTCGGTGCCAGAAATCTCGGGCGTCGATTCATCATCGATCATGCTGACGGTGATCCTGTAGTCACCGGGATCCGAGTAGGAGTGTTCGCCCGACGTCACGCTGCTGCCGAAGGTTTGTTCCGGCGTGAACGCGCGAATTTCGGTGCCGTCGCTGATCAACTCCCAAGTGGTGATGCCATCGGAGAGATTCCACTCCGAACCCGACTGCACTACCCTGACCGCAATGGAGACAGGCAACTCGCGGTAGTTCGCGATGAACAGATCGCGGACGGTTTGGGACAGTGTTTGGGCATCCAGGTCGGCGGCTTCGGAAATCGGAATGCCGAACGAGTCAAAGAGCGTGTCGTCGCCCCAATCGACCAACCAGTTTTCCGGCGCTTCGGTACCAAAGTCAAACGACGAGAATCCGAGTTCATACGTGGCGTCAACGGTCGTGTTTGACTCGCCATCAAGCGTGATCACGGGAGCGACATCCGCGACCGTGACAGTGATCGGTTTTGTGGTGGTGAATCCGCTTTCGTTCGTCGCACGAACCAAAATGTCACGCGAAAACGGACCATTATTGATACCGTAAGTGGTCGAAAGTGTATTCCAGGTGACCGAGATCGTTGTTCCCGTTTCGTCGCCGAACTCACCGTCCAGGTTGAGATCCCACGTTACGTCGCCGTCCAAGTCATTGTTTGAACCGCTACCCAATGCAACGGACACATCAAGTGATGCGCCTTCGTTGATTTCGATCGACGTGCCGTCTGGGAACGTGAACGTCGGAGCGGCGATGACATCGACGGTTTCGATGTCGAGGAAATCAACGACTCCCATGCCGTCTACACCCACGCTTCCCTCGGGTGCATCGTCATTGGGATTGATCGATGCCAGCGGGTCTCCCGGGTTGAACAGCAGCGTGTCGCCTTCGGTGACGCTTGAAGGATCGCCGCCATCCACCGTTGTGCGGGTCGTCGTTGCCAGTTCATCGCCAGCGACTTGAATCAGGTCGTTGTCTTCTCCGCCTTCGATGATCGTGACCGTGTTGGTGCCAACACGGATCACGTCGAAGAAGTCTTCGCCGGCTTCGCCCTTGAGCGTTACCGTTCCGTCCGAAGATGTGTTCAGCGAAATGGCGTCGGCTCCATCACCCGTCTTGACGAGCGTCGTGGCTGTCAGATCTTGAATCTGGACCGTGTCGTCTTCGTCGCCAGTGATGATCGACAGACTTGTTACCTCGCTGCTCGGAGCTTCGAACAACGTGATCACGTCTTCGCCGCCCGCCGTACCGACGCTGATGCTTTCCACGCCGGTGAACTCGGCTCGAACGGTGTCGGCGGCTTGCTGGACATCGATGGAGACTTGCACCGAATAGGTGCGTCCTAGCGTTTCGATTTCCGAGACTTCGAACTCGTCACCGGCCGACAGGCTCGTTCCAATCGTGCTGAGATCAACTTGGAATACGGTGTCGTCGGTCGACTCGATGAAGGACAATCCGCCTTCGAATCGCGATGTTGGTCCGATTTTGGTGATCCATCCGAAATAGCGGTCGGTGGAAACGTCGCTGCCGTCAACAAGTCCGAAATCAAATTCTCTGAAACTACCGGCTTCGACGGCCTCGACCCGATGACTGGTGCCGATACCGGTGATCGTGAAACTGCCATCATCATTCCTTTCCAGTAAGACGGGCGTCACCGTCGGGGCGCCCGGGTCAAACGCACTTCGGGGCGATGGCACCAGTCGCCACGTCTCAAGCGTCGAGTCTTCGTCGCCGAAGGGTTCAGTCAGGATGTTCAAGGCGCTGTAGGTGTCGTCCGTCGAGTCTTCCTGACGGACGAGACTGTTTCCGAATCCGGAGAGCAACGTAAACGGAACGATCCCGCCTCGTGTGCTGGTATCGCCAAGCGTCGCGACAAAGACGCTTTGCGCGTCACCTCCGACGACCACCGAGACCGGCGAAAGTAGTCCCGTGACACCGCCCGAGTTGTTTCGCAACCGTTGCTCCATGACGCCGCTGCCGTCGGTAGCAAGCGCGACAAGCGAATCGTCACTTTGGCCAACGGCGAACAGGAACTCGCCGTCGACCGTTCCGTCGACTCCGGCAAGGCCGGTCAGTCCACTGACCCCGTTATCACCCTGCACGACATCCTGGACGTATGTGAGTGCCGAATCATCTTCCAAGGTGACAATGGACGAATCGCTCGAGGACAAAACATGTAACTGAGTTGCCGTTGCGACAAGGCCTGTCGGGTTGCTGATTTGCAGGCTGTCGTTGTCGGCAATCTCGTTTGTAACGATCAGACTCGCCTTGTACTCGGTCAAGAAGTCGTCATCGATCACGTAGAAAGAATTGGATTGTTGGGCAATTCCACGAACCGGAATGTTCAATCGCGAGAGCCGCGGGGTAGTCGTGTTGGAAATTCGTTCGTTCGGATTTCCATCTCCATCTTCGAAAAGCTCGCACAGGTTGGTGTCCCTGTCACGAAGGAACAGACGCAGCTTCTCTTCATCGGTGTCCTGCAAAGGATCGGTGAATGTCATGTGAACGAGCAGGAAGCCTTCCAGGTCGTTCAAGACAAAGTCAGCGATCGCGTAGTCCGTGATTTCGAAACCGATTGTTTCCGTTCCTGCCGGCAACACTTGAACTTGGTCGTACGAAAGCACCCGCGTGGTCGTGTCGCGCTCCAGGATGACCAATTCGGTAGTACCGCTCTGAACGTAGACGGCTTCGCCATCGGCAGTTGGAAGGATCTTTCGTAGATCGACGAAGGAGTCTTCACCGTCAATTCCGTCGACGCCGGATTCCACGACTTGCTGGATCGACAAGTCATCGGCGTTGATCACCAGCAACGCGTCGCGCTCGGTCGCCAGAGCGTAAAGCTGTGTTCCGTCGGGGCTGGGCACCAAGTCGCGAACACCGGCAAACTCAGTGAGTGTGCCGTTCGGACTGAGCGAGGAAAGCGCCGGTCGTGTGGAGGTGACGTAGCCGGCCGTGTTGTTCTCGATCGTTGCTCGGCTCAAGTTGGTCACGTCGGAAGCGATGCCGGCCGAGAACGTCACGTCGTTATCTTCGGCGACAATCGTGGTCCAGACGGCGCCGGCATTGAGCGCCGAGATTTCGACGATATCGCCGGTCGTATTGGTGATGCCGTCGAATGCAAGCGGTCGTGCTCCGGTGCTCGACGAATAGTTCGCTCGGAACGTCGGCAGCGGCAAATTCAAGTCCGTCAGGTTAACGATCAAGATCTGGTCGAGGTCATCGCCCAGCGTCAATGCCGATTCGTGATCACCGAGCCCCAATTCCGCCAAACCGGTGTCGAGTCGATAAATGGCGATCAGTCCATCGCTGTCCGGAGCATCGATGGTGTCGGTGTTGAGATTAAAGTCGATGTCATCGACGGTGATGCCATCCAGGAATCCGTACAGCGCGGCACCGCCGATCAGATTCGGGATATAAGGCGTGCTCGAGGCTGATCCCGCGCCGGAATGGTAGCGATTGAAATCGCGCGGTCCGTTCGGTCGTTCGACTTCGCGATCATCTTCTTCGAAGTCGGTGCCCACAAACTGTGTCGTACTGTTGTTGCCTAGCAACACGCGACCGATGTCGCCCTGTGTGTCATCCGTTCCGTCGGTTCCCGCTCCACCGTTGACCTGCACGTCGACCGCTTCGAGCCCATTGACGGTGTCGAGTATCAAACGCGATCCCGAAAGTTTGATCGTGCCGCCGGCGCCACCACCCGCCTGTCCTCCGGCACCGCCGTCGCCTCCGGTTCCTCCGTCGCCGCCGCTTCCTCCTTGACCGCCCCTGCCACCGTCACCGCCCTCACCTCCGCTGGCGCCGCTGACTGAGAGACCGCCTGAGCCTCCGCTGACGCCACCGCCTCCGCCGCCGCCCTGTCCTAATTCGCCGTTGTCGCCGTCGGATCCATTGAGATTACTCGCCGCGTTTCCGGTGTTACCATCGTTGCCCACGCGACCTGTGTTTGGAGTGCCGTCACCGACGACGCCTCCTTCTCCTCCATTGCCCGCAGCGCCTCCGGATCCACCGCCGGTGCCACCGGAACCGCCAGCGCCTCCTTGGCCGAGTAACGCATCACCGCCGGTCGCAATGAAGTCGGCTTCACCGATGAATAACTGACCGAGCGCGACGATTTCAAACGCGCCACCACCACCGCCACCGGCGGCGCCTTCGGCACCCGAACCGCCAGTACCTCCATCGCCGCCGCCGCCGCCGCCGGATCCGCCTGTTCCGCCTGCGCCATCGGCACCACGAATGTCATTTCCAAAGGGCGCAAAGACGCGGCGAAGGTCGCCTCCGCCTCCTCCGCCGCCGCCACCACCGGCACCGCCTGAGCCGCCAGCCCCCGCGCCGCCGCCGCCTCCACCGCCACCGCCACCGCCACCGCCGCCGCCGGCGATCACGCTACTGCTTGTGTTGATGCTTCCCCCGGAACCGGATACGCCCGCGACGCCACTCGATCCATCGCCCCCGTCACCGACTCCATCGCCATCAATTGCCGTGATGAATTCACCAGGGTCGCCGCTCTCGCCATTATCTGGATCTTCGTTTGTGCCGGTGCCATTGCCGGCCGATCCACCGAGTCCTCCGTCGGTCGATGGAGTTCGACCGCTTTCGCCACCGGTGCCGCCAGAACCGCCGCTACCGCCGACGCTGCTATTGAAGCCTGCGGACCCCGCAGTTCCGATGCTGCCGCCGCTGGCGTTGTCGATAGAAACTCCACTGACATCGTTTCCGTCGGTGCCATCGAAGCCGCCGAAGGATTCGCCCCCGTTGTCGGTTTGATTCCCCGCACCGCCGTCGCCTCCGGCGCCGCCTCGACCGCCGTTTCGTCCAGAACCACCCGTCATTCCAGCCCCACCGGCTCCACCACTACCGGCATCGCCGCCGCCGGGTCCGCCCAATCCGCCGACCGTTAACGTTCGATCGCCGACGGTCATCGTTTGATCGGTGACCGTCAAGGTGGAAGCGTCTTCACCGGCCAAGTCAAACGTCACACCGCCGCCGATTACCGCGTTGTTTTCGACAAGGATCGATAGCGCGTTATCACCAACGACGCTGACGCTTCCGCTGGTGAGTAGGAAGTCGCCATGGAAGGTGTATCGCGCAAGATACGTCGTACCCGCGTTTGGACTCGTCACCACGTTCTCGTTCGCGTCCAAATACTCCGCCGTAAACTCGACGCCGTTCAGCGACGTTACTTCGGTACCATTGACGGTCAGCGTCGGAATGTCATCGGAAGTATCCGAGTTTCTTAGATTTCCTGTGTTGAAGACGAGGGCTTGATTTGCTGTTTCAGTCACCGTCGAAACGGCGGTCGGCATGACCGATGCCTCAACGCCTTGGATGAAGCCACTGCTGACGTTGATGTTGTCCATCGTGAAATTTGACTCGTTCGCGACACTGAAGATCACGAAGCCGATGTCTTTGAACTCGTCGCCAAACTCGGTCACAACGGATCCGTTCTCGTCACCCACGGTGACATCCACCTCGAAGTCTTGTCCGGTGACTTTCCGGCCTCTCATCGTCAGTGTGTAGGTGGCGAAGTTGTCCGTGTCTTGCAACTCGATCGATTGCAGCGTGAACGGTTCGTTGTCGAACCGTCGTAGCCGGATTTCGCTAGCCGAACCGCCGGACTCAATCAACTGAAGACGATCGTCACTGCCACGAAACGATCTGCTGGTCGTCATGCGGAAGCCATCCTCGTTGTACTGGCTGATGCCGCTGGCGGAGAGATCGGTGAAGTCGATGACCGTGTCGATTCGGCTGGCCGCGACGATGTTGTCGACCAGCACATTGGGATCCATTTCCCAAGTCAGCGATTGAAGAACCTGCGTCAGACTGGCAAACTCGGCGTCGAACTCAACGAAGCCGCTATCGGTCGGAAGGACTTCGATGTCATCCAGGACGGTGCCGTTGAGCGTCGTCGGCGTGAAGAAGATCGGCCGGTCCATCTCATCGACCGACGAAAGCTGCAGCGAATAGAAGACAAACCCTCCACCGTCGGTCGCCTCTAGCGTAAAAGTCTCGCTACTGGAGGTGGATGAAACCGCGGCACCCAGGCTGTAGTCCGCGACGAACTGGCCGTCCGTGGAGAGTGTCAGTCCGTCTTCGGTGTAGCTGGTCGATTCGTCAACAATTCCTTCGAACGAGATCAACTGTTGCGACTGGCTGAACGTCTGCGGCGTCCCCGGGCTGAGCACCACCGTGCCGAATTCCAAGTCAACACGGTTGCCATCGATCGATCCGCTGACATCAGTCAACGTTGCCGTCGACACGTCCAGTGAGTCGATGCCGGTCCCGCCGATCAGGCTGAGCACGTCGGCGCCGAGTGCGGTCAGCACGCTGACCGGGTTGCCCGTTGGCGCTACCGCGTTATCGGCCGTCAACTCGCGATCGACCAATGCCCACGCAGTACCCGTGCTGCTGTTGTTGTTGTCGACGGTCAGCGTTTCAACGCTGACACCCAGATTGGTGAACTGCCCGGCCGTGGGGAAGCTGTCCACGATCACGACGACTTCATCTTCGCCATCGTTTCCGTCGATGCTGGTGTCATCGGAAAGCTCAATCACCGTGACCGTATCGGTACTCAGTCCCGTATCGACATTGATGTCGGTTCCGGCAAGGTTCATTCCCGCATCGATCGTCAGGTTGTCGTTCCCGCTGCCGAGGAACAGATTGAAGGTGACGAATTCATCGAACGTGATGTCGCCGTCGGTAACTCCCGACAGAACGCCCGACGAAGAATCCGCGAGCACTCCGTCCTCGACCGCATCGGTCGCCAGCGATTGATCGACCGTCAACGTATCCGATCCGGTCGAATCACCGGTCACCGTAATGTCACCCGTCGCATCGACAATCGTCAGCGTGTCACTGTCGGTGTCATCACCGAGATGGAATGTGCTACCGTCATTCGAAACTTTTGCGATCGTCACGGTATCGGCACCACCGCCGCTGTCGAACGTGATCGCAGAACTGGTATCCGTGATCGTCACAAAGTCAGGCTCGTCGCTCAAGTCTGCCGAGATGTTCGATAAGCCGGAGTAGTTGATCACGCCGGTCGCCTGCGTGCTGGTCAACGTGGTAGGACTGAGCGTGAAGGCCGCACCCTGCGTGAAGCTTAGTGAGAAGGAATCACGATCACTGGACGACCCGACCAACGTGATATCCTCGTTAAAGTCTTCGATCGATCCGCTGACGATCACTTTGTCGTTGCCATCATTGAGCTGGACCGTCGTTTCGGCGCCGACGCCCTCCAGAGTGATTGTGTCACCACCGCTTCCCATCTCGATCGTCAGTTCCTCGATCGTCCCGTAAGTCAGCTTCCCGCCCATGCCGAGGCCGGCGAACGTGGATGACGTGAGCACACCGGCGACTGTGCCGGCATCGGCTGTCGGATCACCCGAGTCATCAATCGTCACCGAATCAACCCCGGGTCCGCCCTTGATGGACAGCGAACCATCAACATCCACCAAAGTTTTCGAGGAGTTGGTGACCGTTACGGAGTCACGACCTGCACCCAGGTCAACATAAACGAGTGTCGCAATGGGCACCGTGCGAACCGCGACGGAATCGTTGTTCGAACCGAGCCGCAAGTCAAAGTTCTCAAGATTGGCATAGGCAACCTCTCCACCAAGTCCCAGCAACGCCGCGTCAAACCCTGAGACCGTCGTATCGCCAAAGATCAGGCCGGCGCGTGCTCCGGTATTGCCCGAGTCATCCAGAACCAACGTGTCGCTGCTATCTTCGCCGGCATCGATCGTGATCTGTTCTTGAATAAGATCGAGCTTGCCACCGATGGTGCCGAGGATGATCGTATCGTCGCCGGCAAATGTCTCGACATTGACCGGGAGATCCGACGCGAGCGCCGAAATGTCGATGGTATCGCCGTCCACGCCGCCAAGAATTTCCAGCCGCGTCGATGCCGTCAACGAACCGAGGAACGTGGCTGTCGATCCCCGCAACGTATCCGCATCCGGTGTGTCCAGCGTGATGACAATCGAATCATCCGCTTCCAGCGTCGAACCACTAGCGAGCGTGAAGTCATCGCCAACGCTCAAGAAGATCGATCCGCCGTTGGATGCAATCTCATCGCCACTCGTAAGCAGCAGGTTCTGACCGGAGCCGGCGCTGTCCGTCACCGTCAGTCCCACGTCACCGCCGGTACTGACGATTGAACTGAGTGTGAATTGATCCGTCAATTCGGTCAGATAGATGTCGCCGTTCGCCGCTGCCGCAACGGCTGACCATGTCGCGTACGTATCGATCTCGAGGGGCTCACTGGACGTTCCAATGCTCCCATCGGAAACGGTCAGATCAATCGTCGAGCCCGCGATCTTGGACACGGTGTCATCATCGGCGTTGCCGTCCAGAATGGAATTCTCTGAAACGATGGCGACATCACCGGTCGCGATCGCCTCGACGATCTCAAGTCCACCGCCGGAGTGTTCAAGCGTCAAGCTCGCTGCGTTTGCGGTAAACGTCATGTTGAGCGTTGAATCGTCGTCGCTGCGTGCGCTCGTCTGAAGACTGACGGATGACGAACCAATTTCACCACCGGCGGTCAAGTGAAGTGTGTCACTCAGCAACACGTCGCTGGTCGTTTCTGACAAGATATCGCCACCCGCCGTGATCGTCGTCTCGCCGAACGGATTACTGACGTTATCGGTGAGCAACGTTTCCTGCGTCGTCGTGACGTTGATCGCAGTCGATCCCGGAGTCGTCACCGGGGTGAAAGTGAAACCGCTGCGATCCGTTCCCGAGGAGAAGTTGATCAAGTTGCCCGTCGTTGCCGCGCTATTGATCACATCGATCTCACTGAGCACGAGATCCAAGTCGGCGTTGTTTGTGATGTTGACCTCGTTGAACCCGGTCTGGAACGAGATGTCGGGAGAGCCGATGATTCGAGACGTCGAGTCCGATTTGTCAGTGTCGATCAGAAGATTGACTTCACCGGCGAGTGATCCGGCGTTGTCAATCGATCCGATGGTGATTGTCGTCCCGTCGGCAATCGAACCGTCAATCCCATCGTCGGTGAAGGTGATCCCGTTTTGCGTAATCACCGAACCATCGCTATCGATCTCCAGCTCGGGACTGTCCGTGACGATGGTCACCGTCGAGTTGAAGTCGATCTCACGATCAAACTGTTGCGTTTCCACGCCGTCGTTGGAGTCTCCGCCATCGATGAGAGCCTGAACCTGATCAGCGTCTGAATCGATGCTGAGCGTCGCGGGTCCATCAGCGCTGACGGTCAGTTTCTGAGTGGTGATTGCGGAAGCGGCGACGATGTCGTCGGGATCTGTTCCCGGGTCGAATTCGCCGTCAGTGGTGATTGTGCCAAACGTCTTTACCGTTGCGAAAGCATTCGAATCCGAACTTCCAAAGAGCGCCCCCACGTCGCCGATCAACGGTTCGTCCGTTTGAATCGCGGCAATGGACAAAGAGTCGGAATTCACATCAATGTTGGTTTGGTCCACCAACAAGTCCACCGACGTGCCGCCAATGATGTCAGCCCCCGCCCCGATGGTCACTTCGGGTGCAACACTGACCAGCGTGTTTGCGTTTGCATCGGCGTCGGTACCAATCGCGAATGCCTTGGATCGTCCGAGGGCATCGGTTTCCACGTTGTCGATCACCGAGCGAATGACGATTTCTTCGCCACGCAATTCGGCGGCACCGATTTCGGTCAGCAAGGTTGCTGAGTCCCCGTCATCGCCGCTCGATCCCGACACGTTGATGTTTGCGCGGCTGGTGGGAATCGCAACGATGACGGCAAAACTTTCCGCATTCGCACGCGTGTCGGCAAACGTGTCCATGCTGGATTTCAGCGTCAGTTTGTCGGCCGCGCGTATGGTCGCTG
>JBCBLJ010000325.1:0-8562 GCA_038520195.1 Planctomycetota bacterium | reverse complement strand
GCCGAGAAGACGGCCTGCGCAACCTGTCACGATTCTCGCTCCGATTACCAACTCGGCCCGTCCCTCACTTCGGCTCGGAAAGAGACGACGCCCGAGCACCTGATCAAGTCGATTCTGCAGCCCTCCGTCGACATTTTGAAGGGTTACCAAACCGTCAATGTCGTGACGGCCGATGGTGCGATCGTTTCGGGATTCTTGGTTGAGGAGACCGACGAAAAGGTCACGCTCAGCTTGAGTTCGGAGAAAGGCAAGAAACGCGAAATCCTCGACGAAGACATCGACGATTTGGTTGAGTCGAAGGTTTCGACGATGCCCACCGGGATCGTCAAGTTCCTGAAGAATCGCAAAGAGTTTCTTGATCTCTCGAGGTTCGTGATCGAGGTCAACGCGGGCGGCAAGAAGAAGCTCAAGGAGCTCAAGCAGAAGGCGAAGGTTCAGAGTCCGTAGCTGCTGGTTCAGTTCGCCAAACTGTCCCGCGAGGGTGGACCCCGTCGATTTCCGCCTGCGCGCTCTGCCGCCAGGGGGTCGCCGCGGCTTTCATAAATGCGCCGGCGGCTACGGCTCGGTCAATTGATCCGATCACGGGTTGATGTCAGCAATGAGAAGGCCTTCGCTAATCCACGGTCACACGTCTCGTGCGGAATTCGTCGTCGAGCAGGCAAAAATACCGGTCTCGTTCCGGCAGTGAATCGCGTCCGATATTTCCAGCGAGTCTGGATGTGATGACTTGCAACGGAAGGTGACTGACACACGTTCACTGGCTCGTTCTTTCATGGCTAGGAAGATGGGTGCGATGGAGCTAATCTGGATCGAATGGGAGTATCGATTCATTGAGCACCGATCGCAAAAAGCAATCGTCACTGGCGAAGCACCGTCCGCTTCAGCGCGTTGACGCGATTTGTGATCGTTTTGAGCAGCAATGGATCGCGGGCCAGAGCCCTGATCTTGGCGAGTTCGTCGAGCAACTCGATGTCGAAGTCGAATCTCAACTGTTTACGGAGTTGTTGCGGCTAGAGATTCACTACCGCAAGCAAAACTCGTTGCGGCTCGACCCCGAGGAAGTCGCCAAGCGGTTTCCCCGATTCAAAGGCGAGATTCGACGTGTTTTCGTGCTCGAAAAACGGTCCGGTGACACAAGCAGGATCCGTATCGACAACCAGTTGACCAGGACGGAACCCGGGTCGGGTGATACTTCACACCCACCCACTCCGCTGCGGATGGCGACGGTCGCTTTTGACGGATACGAGATCCTCGGAGAAATCGCTCGCGGCGGCATGGGCATTGTCTTTCGTGCGCGCCAGATCGAAGCCAATCGGATCGTCGCGCTCAAAATGATCCTCAGCGGAAACGTTGCCGGGCCAAAAGAAGTCCAGCGTTTCAAAAATGAGGCCAAGGCAGCCGCCAGCTTGGATCACCCGAATATCGTTCCCGTCTTTGACATCGGCGAACAAGACGGGCAACACTTTTTCTCGATGGGCTTTGTTGACGGCCCGAGTTTGAAGGAGGTGATCGCGACGGAACGAATGAATGGTCAGCGTGCCGCCACATTTGTTCAAACGCTGGCCAAGGCCATTCAATATGCTCATTCCAAGGGCATCATCCACCGAGATTTGAAACCCGCAAACATCCTGCTGGATGAGCAGGGCAATCCGCGAATCACCGACTTTGGTTTATCCAAGGTGATGGATAGCCAAACTGAACTGACGGGCACTGGGCAGGTGATCGGAACGCCAGCCTACATGTCTCCGGAGCAAGCGTCCGGAAACTCCAGTGAGATCTCTGAGACAACGGATGTCTATTCCTTGGGTGCCATCCTTTACGAACTGTTGACGGGGCATGTTCCGTTTCATTCAGAGACGGTGGTCGGCCTGTTGATCAAGGTCCAAAACGAAACGCCCCGATCGCCGGCATCGCTCAGCCAAGTTCGGATGAGCGCAGATTTAGACACGATTTGCATGAAGTGTCTGGAGAAGAATCCCGACCACCGGTACACGACCGCACGGGCGCTTGCTGACGACCTCGACCGTTATCTGCGTGGCGAGCCAATCATGGCGCGTCCGATCTCCATCGGAACACGCCTCGCGCGGTGGTGCGGCAAGCATCCAATGACCACCGGACTCGCTGCCTGTTTGGTGATTTCTCTATTGGTGTTCGGGTCCTCCACGCTTCACTTTGCAATGAAGTCGCAGCAACGGTCGTCGATGGTTGCATCCGAAAGACGTCAGAAGGATCAGAATCTTGAGATCGCGTTGATTGCGGTCGAGCAGATGGTCGAGCAAGCAAAACTGTTGGCCGATGTGCCTCGCAAAGAAAAGACCCGGGTCGAACTGCTCGATAAAGCCACCGAGTTTTACGACCGATTTCTGCAGCAGCGTCCCGAGGATCGAACGTTGCAGTTTCAAGCCGCAATGGTGCACCAATCCATTGGTAACGTGTTTCGAATCCTCGACGAATTCGAACGGTCCCAGAAAGCTCTCGCGGAATCCATCTCTCAACTGGATGGTCTGATCGCAACTGAACCGGACAACCGGCAGTACTCCATCGCATTGGCCGAAGGCTACATCAGCTTGGCGTTGCTGTTGAAACCGCGTGATTCAGAACTTGCGTTCGACGCAATCGAACAGGCCAAAGCGATCCAGTCCGAATTGAGCATCGACCAGTACGCCGATGCAAACTCTCGTCACGCAGTCGCTCGCGTGCTCTACAACCGCGGAATGATGCTCAGCGAACAAGGTCAATACGAAGCGGCTGAATCCGATTATCAGGCGGCAATATCGATGCTCCTAAAGCTCGTTCAGAGCGCAAACGCCGATGTGTCAGAAGACTCCTTCGCTCGAGAGTATCGCCTAGACCTGGGAAGAACACTCAATAACTATGGCAACCTGCTTAAGAGAGACGGTCGACCAGAAGAGGCCAAGCAGCAGATCCAACAGGCCATCGAATTGCACGCTGACTTAAGCGATCTGCGGGAGCATCGTCAGGATGTTGCGATTTTTCGAAACAACCTCGCCAACACGTTGACCGCCCAAAAACAGTTTGCCGATGCCCTGGCAGTGAACCTGCGATCCATTGATGCGTTGGACGAACTCGTTGCTCAGTTTCCTCGATACGCAAGTCTAAAGAGCGAACTGGCCAATGCCCTCAACACTCGTGGCTCCATCAAGGGCAGCCAAAACGAACTCGGAAACGCAGCTGAGTTTTTTGGCCGGGCGGAATTCACCTTACAAAAACTCACCCAGGACTTCCCAGAGAATTTCGGATACAGCAACCGACTCGCAGCGGCTCAATACAATGTTGCGGTCGTCGCCTACATGCAAAGGGATTTTGAGAAGTGCTGCGTGATTCTGCGCAAGGCGATACAACTTCATCGAAAGTGCTTGGATGGAATGCCCAGCAACGAAGAAATCAGCGGGAACTTGAAAAAGGACTACGCTTTGTTCGTCAAAGCGCTTCGTCGGCGTGGTGACTTGTTAACGATGGATCAGGCAATCGACGATTGCGTGGAAACGTTTCCCGAGGAACGCCAAGTGCGTCTCGATGCCGCGCGCTGGCGGGCTCAAGGTTATGCCGATCTTCAGCAGTCGCAGGCGAGTCCTTCCTCAGATGCTGAGTCGCAATCCGGGATCGAAGACATCACGGAAATGCTTGGGCAAAACGCTGTCGAGGACCTTCGGGCAGCGATTCAAATGGGGGCAGGCATCGATGCGATTCTGGACGTCGACGAGGTCACGGAGCCGTGGCAAAGTCTCGTAGGACGAGCCGATTTCCAGGAACTGCTTGAAGAGATCAAGCACAACGCAAATCGCTGATGCTGGCTCTTCATCGATGCGGTAACGGGGTGAGGCGGCAGCATTGCCGAGCAGCCGCCGGAAGACTGGTTCGTTGCCTCTCGCATTTGAGCGCCGCAAAACTGCAAGGTTCGACCGAGCACTCACTCTCATCTAGAACCGTAGCGCGTACTCAGCTCGGATGATGTCGTGATACCAAACATCACCGGTCAAGGAGCGACCGTATCCGGCGAAGAAGCTTCGTTGTGCATCCGACCAACGCAAACCGAGCTTGACGTTGACCGTGGTGTCACCGTCAACGGAAATGATCTTGGCGGCGGTCGGAGTGTCGGGCACCGTTGCCAGCCCATCAAGGATCGTCCAACCGACGAACTCGGTCACCATCGAAAGTCGCTGAGACGATGCACAGCAGGTCGCGTCTCGGCGGTAGAGATCAAATCCGATGCCCGTCCCGAGGCGCAGGATCGGCCCCGCGACTGGTTCGCCGTTAATCTCGGTTCCATCGATCGGGATCCACAATCGAATTTCATTCTCCCAACTGACCAAGCGTGACGGTCGCGTCGCGTGCAGAATCGCCGGCTCAAGACTTGCGTGGTCCGTCCCCAGCAGTCTGCCTGCGTCTCCGGTCGGAACGAAGACTCGAAGCTGTCCCGTCACGACCTGACTCGAGTCCATCCACAGGATCCCTTTCGCACCCAGTTCCAAGTCGCTGAATCCCGTCTCGTTCGCGTTTAACTCAGGGTTGATGAAACGGACAGGAACATCCAAAAATACCGACCAGAGGGGGTTGGGAGCGTACTCGAGATAGCTGCGGAGCGATTGGTAGTCGACGCGAGTTTCTGCCGGTGAAATCGGAACACCGGTCGCGGCGGTCGACGCACGGTAGAAAAACTCCGCGCGATCGGGTGTCGGATTGTCATGGGCGGCATCGAATCGAAACCGGACCTGCGTCGTCGGAATCGCGCAATCGACGTAGCCCACATTCGTGTCGGAGATGACAAACGGCGGATCTTCCTCTTGAGCGAAGCAGGTCTCGATGAACGCCAATGTAAGCAAAGCAATCGCCGCGTGGCGAACGAGCGTATGCACGTTTAACGGCAAATTCATCGATTCAGGCTCAGTCGGCGACGTTTTGTATGAAATGATCTGCTCATTGGTTATCGAGAACGCAATCGGGACGACTTGAATCGCACTCTTCGGCCCTCGCAGATTGCCAGACCTCAAAATTCGAGCGGCGATCTTTCGCAGAAATATGGAGAATTGTTGCGGTGTTCTGCGGCGGCTCTCAGGTAACGTCAATAGGCTTCCGAGACTCCTTTCGAGAGCATGCCGCCATGGCAGACCAAACACCCGATACGAAATCCGACTCACATTCGGTCACGCTCTGGATCGACCGGCTAAAGGAAGGTCAAGCGGATGCCGCGTCGGAGCTTTGGGAACGCTATTTCAATCGGCTGGTGTCGTTAGCAAGAAATCGGCTGGGAAACGCCGAAAGAAGGGTGGTGGACGAGGAAGACATCGCGACGACTGTCTTTTACGCGCTTTGCGATGGTGCAAAAAACGGTCGATTCGAGAATTTGAAGGATCGCCATGACCTCTGGGTCCTGTTGATCGCGATCACGTCCAACAAAGCGGTCGACCAGATTCGCCGTCAAACCAGCAAGAAACGTGGGCGCGGCTTGGTCCGCGGCGATTCGGTATTGGGCGCCAGAGGGGACTCATCCCAGGACTTCGTCGAGATCATCTGCGATGAACCATCACCCGAACTGCTTGCTTCGATGGACGAGCAGTTTCAGTCGCTATTGGCCTTGCTTCGTGATGATCTACAGCGATCGATCGTCCTTCTTCGGCTCGCTGGCCATTCCAATCGCGAGATCGCCGAGAAGGTGAACATTTCTCTCCGTTCCGTGGAAAGGAAAGTCGAGGTCATTCGAGATACGTGGTCCAGCGTGCTCGATGATCCGCAGTCATGAACTCCGTCACCAAGGCCCTGTGTGGACTGACACGCCATTGCCCGCTGACTCAACTACAAACACACCAGACGTCGCGTGTGCTTTGGGCACGGCCATCGGATGAAATTCAGCACAAGGATTCGTGTCTCAGTTGCCTTGGCCCACTGAACAGGAGAGGCGTCAAGCGACCTCAAAGATGATGCCCCGCCTCCTTCGTGCTCTTTGTGTCCATCGTGGTCAAAAGCGCCGCCTGATCCATTGGCGGACCGGTGACCCGTTCGCTCGAGCCAAGACCTCAAGGAGAAGATGATCGGTCGGGGTGGGGCCGGACGGCAGAAACGGTCTTGCCTCGCTGCTGGCTGGTTTACCTAGCTGCTAGCTGGCACTCTTTGGGATCCTTACTCGCCGATGGGTCTCGTCGGGAGTGCTGGTTTACCGCGGCGCTGTCGCGGCTACCAGTCCAGTCCCATCTCATCGAGCTTGGATCGTAGGGCTGCGAGGTCCCAGGCTACGAGACGGAAGCTCGAGTCGCGGCAAAGAAGGGCATCGCCGTCGGGCGTAAAACGAAGCCAGCTTCCGCTTTGGGCAATTGGAAGCGACACCAGTAACTCACCGTTACTGGAATCGATGAGATCGATGGCATCCGGGCGATTGGTGGATGCAATCAAGCTCCCATCCGGGCTCCATTCCATCCCGAAATCGTTGCCGCCACGTTCTTGATAAACGTGTTTGCCAATCTGCTCGCCACTGGCAACGTCATACCAGGTACACCGCGATGGTTGACCGACGAGTAGGCGGTCGGAACGGGCGTCGAACCGGAATCCCACGATGGGCTCCTCCGTTTCTATCCGCACGCCGTGCGTTCCCTTGGCGAGAGGGTGGAGTTCGAAGCCGTTGTCAGTCTCCACGGAGGTGGCGAGCCAACGGCCGTTGTTGCTGCAGGCGCCATGGGTGGTCGCGTCGCAGACGCTGACGGACTCACGAAACACGATCCGATTGGTGGAAGGACCAAAGAGATCGACCCGTTCGCCGCGCGTTGCCACGAGGATCGGGAATTGAGTCGCCAGTGCAAGTTCATTCAATTCAAATGCGGGTTGCTCCGCACCGTTTGAGGGCGGCTCGACGATGAGTTTGGCGTTCCTTCGCTCATCCGTGTCAGCAAGCGTTAGGTAGCGAAGCCCATCGTCACCCAACACGACGGCTCGATCATCTCCAATAAAGGCGATGTCCACTGGATTGCGTGCGGGAATCTTGTCCAGCACATGTCGGTCATTTGCATCCCAAAGTGTGATCTCTTCCCATTCGCAGATTAGAAATCGGTCGGAGCGAGCATTGCATGCCAAAGCGCACGCACCGAGAATGCCATTCGCGATGCTGTATGTCGCTTTGATTCCGGAGCCTCGCACCGCCCATTTGGCAGGTTCGCCCTCCAATTGCCCCAGGATCTGATCACCGGGCCAATTGACCTCTTCGCCGCAACCGCGAAACGAAATGACTTCTTCGCCGGTATCACAATCGTAGAGGCGTGTCCGGTCGTCACGTTGACAGGACGCCATCAGCAAACGATCCCGCACAAACCGAACGCGGCTGACCCAAGACCTGGCCCCCTTCAACACCTGAACCGGTTGATCGAGGGCACGCCGAGCCAGTGGTTCGTACTGCAGGAGGTAGACGAAATGATCCGCGGATCCGATCGCTAACAGCGAACCACACTCGCTCCAATCCAGTGACTCGATGCGCCGCGTGGCGCGGGTGGCAATCACCTGAACTTTTTCGGGGTCTTCCAAGTCGACGAGGTGGAGATCTTGTGTGTTCCAAACCGCGGCGACCGGGACATAAGGATGCACGGAAAACCCTTCGATGTCGAATCCGGTCGAGAGAGTTTTTTGTTCGTTGTTGCTCGCGTTGAATACCACGAGATTTTCGAGTTGCTCGCCGCGAGTCACCGAGTAGGCATTCCTCGGAACCGATTCCGGCGGTGGCGGGAACTCCTCTGCCGCCGCTTCGCCGGTGAGCACCGGTTCGATGTCCGACCTCGATAAGGCCGCCGCGACTTGGGTGCGAAGTCGTTGCGTTCGGAACGACTCCGGTGGCAACCCTTCGGCAAACCCAATGGTTGAATTAACGAGCGAGAGGACTTCGGACTTCAGCGACGCGTTGAGATTGCGCAAACGACGGTCGGTCTTGGCAATGTTTGTTTCGACGCAGGCGTATTGCCCGACGGTCTTCGCGCGGTCCGCACGACCTTTCACCTCCGACAATTCGATGTCGGATTCTCGTAGCCGCTCGGCGACGGCGATGCCGCCCACCGAGAACGCGACCAGGAGGACGATGGCCGTCGCCGCGAGCGAGGTGACGACAGGCCGACGGCGGATCGCCCGCCACGTCATCGAGGCAACCGGCAGCGGTCTCGCGGAAACGGGCCTTCCCGTCAAAAAGCGGCGGAGGTCGTCCGCGAACGCCGCCGCGTCCGAATAGCGCGCCGCGGGTTCCTTCTCCAGGCTCTTTCGGCAAATCTGAACCAAGTCGGCCGGGATGTCTTCGGCGATTCGGCTCGCTAGGGCGGGATCTCGATGCAGCAAATCATGGACAAGCTGCGGGGCGGTTCGGTCCGCAAAGGGAGGTTGCCCGGTGAGACACTGAAACAGCACCGCGCCTAAACCGTACACATCGGTCCCCGGCCCAATCACGTTTTGATCGCCCCGGACTTGTTCGGGCGACATGTAGTGCAGCGTTCCCAGGATACGGCCGCCGGTTGTCCAAGTCGTGTTTCGATCGTTGACCTCGACGGCGCACCCCACGTCGCGGACTTTGGGCTCGCG
>JBCBLJ010000440.1:0-6922 GCA_038520195.1 Planctomycetota bacterium | reverse complement strand
GTCCAGATAGATCAGACCGCCAGCGTCATGGACCAGGTCCGTGATCTCCTTGACCTGGTCCATGACGCTGGCGGTCTGATCTATCTGGACGGCGCGAACATGAATGCGATCCTCGGCATCACGCGGCCGGGAGATTTTGGTGCCGACCTGATGCACTACAACCCGCACAAGACCTTTTCCGGTCCTCACGGCGGGGGAGGTCCCGGCGCCGGTCCGATTTGCGTTCGCGATTTCTTGGCCGATTACTTGCCGGGTCCGATCGTGGAAAAGCGTGGCGAGGAATACGTCACCGCGATCCCCGCGAAATCGATCGGTCGTGTTCGAGCCTTCTTTGGGAACGTCGGTGTACTGGCGCGAGCCTACGTCTACATACGCACGTACGGCAAAGAAGGCTTGCGACGGGTGAGCGAAGACGCAGTCTTGGGCGCGAACTACTTGCTCAGCAAGGTCAAACACATCTTGGATGTGCCGCACGGCGATCGCTGCATGCACGAATTCGTCGCCACTGCCTCGAAGCTCAAGAAAGAGAAAGGGCTCACGGCAATGGATCTGGCGAAGCGATTGCTCGACTATGGTTTTCACGCGCCGACGGTTTACTTCCCACTCGTGGTGGAAGAAGCGGTGATGGTTGAACCGACGGAGACCGAGAGCAAGGAAACGCTCGACGCGTTTGCCGAGGCACTTTTCCGGATCACCGAAGAGAGCGGCGACCTGATCCACGACGCGCCGCACTCGACCAAGATCAGCCGCCCCGACGATGTCGCGGCCGCCCGAAAACCGGTGCTTCGCTGGAACGAGCCGACCGACTGACCGTGACGCAAGGAAGACTGATCCCGTTTCACCGCGGCTCGGCGACTTGGAACATGGCCGTCGATCAGGCGATCCTTGAATCGACTTCGGAACAACGGTCTCAGTCGACGGCGACGCTTCGGTTTTATGGTTGGTCGAAACCGACTCTTTCACTCGGCTACTTTCAATCCCATCGGCAAGTCGAGCCGAGGTTTGATGCGCTCACCAAGGTGCGGCGTTCAACTGGCGGCGGCGCGATCATTCACGATCAAGAATTGACGTACAGCCTTTCGATCCCGACGGTTTCGGACCAACGTGTCTCGCGGGAGGACCTGTACGTCGAAATGCATGCCGCGATCGTCGACTCTCTCGCCGAGTTTGGCGTCAGCGCGCAGCCGTTTCGGCTCGCCGGCAGCGGGTTGGGCGAAGAAGATGCGTTTCTGTGTTTTCAGCGACGCACGGCCGAGGACTTGATCGTCGGTGGCTACAAGATTGTGGGCAGTGCACAGCGTCGCGTCCGCGCCGCGCTTTTGCAGCACGGCAGCATTCTGTTGAAAGCATCCCCGTCGGCGCCGGAGCTACCCGGTGTTTTCGATCTGACGTCGGTTCCGGTCTCAATCGATGAGCTTTGCACGCGTCTCGCCGAGGTGGTGGGACGGTGGATGGGAATCCGCTGGCAGCGGGAGGATTTGAAGGAGAATGAGAAGCTTCGGGCGACCGAATTGGAAACTCGCTTTAAATCGTCGGGGTGGTGGTTGCGCCGCTAATGGCCGTTACGGTACAAATTTCATCGCGAAAGACCCCCTCGAGACGGGTCCGCGGGCGATGAAACCTCGTAATTGGGGAACTGCGGGATTCTCGCCGCCGGTAGTTCTGTCTACAATTCTGGCAGCGGCGGAGCTGAAAGAAATCGGCTCGTTCAGATGCCTTATCCTCATCGCCGCGTGAAGGGACGTTGACCGTCCTGTCTAAGGGATTCAACGACGAAGGTGCCGCGGATGCAAGTGAAGCTCAAGGTCTTGACGGGGAGTCACGCAGGGACTGAGATCCCAGTCGCCGGAGACAAGTTCTTGATCGGACGGAGCGAGTCCTGCCAACTACGGCCCAAGAGTGACTCGATCAGCCGAAAGCACTGCATTCTGGTGGTCCGAGACGGTCGCGTTTTGATCCAGGACCTCAAGAGCCGAAACGGCACCTACGTCAACGAAAAGAAGTTGCCGGTAGATCGGGCGAAAGTTCTTAATGCCGGTGATCACCTCAAGATCGGCAAACTCGCTTTTGAGTTGATGATCGAGCATGGGCTGCAGGGCAACAAAAAGCCCGAGGTCGCGGACGTCGGTGAAGCCGCGGCTCGAACCGTTGACGAAGGGGACAGTCGCTTCGAAGAAGTCGATGTAACGGGCTGGCTGGACGAAGCGGACCAAATCGATCGGGTCCGAAAGCTGTCTGACCCAGACACCCGTCAGTTCCGCGTGAATGACATCCAGCAGATCGTCGAGGGTGCCGAAGACGACGAATCGTCGACCGACAGCACCGAGCTTTCGGTTAATGACTCGTCGCTTCTCGAGCGACTAAGAGAACAAAAAAAGAAAAAGAAAGGCAAGCTTCCCGACGACGCGAAGAAGTCCCTCACGGATTCGTCCACCGACGCGGCGGACGACGCTCTCAAGCGATTCTTTAGCGGACGCTAGTCCACTTTCCCGAGGGGCAACCCGATGCGGATCGACCCCAGCCAATCAGCTTTGACCGCGCAGACTTTAACCGCACAAACGGTTGAATCCGATGCTTCCTTAGCGGCGAGGTTCTTCGCCAAGGAGTCTGTCGCGTTCACCATGCTGGTCGAGCGCTACTATGACTTTGTGTTTCGGATCTGCTTCGCCATCCTCCGACACCGTCAGGATGCCGAGGATGCGACGCAAGAAACCTTCTCCCGTTTAGCGAAAAACCTTGACCGCTGGGATCGGCAGCGGCCGATGGCGCCGTGGTTGGCAACGGTCGCGGGAAACCGCAGCCGGACGCAGCTCGCCAAACGACGCCCGCATGCATCGCTCGGTGCGGTTGCCGAGCCGCCGACCCAAGATACCGGCCAAGCGATCGCGGCGACCCAGATGAAAGAGGAGATCGCGCTTGCGCTATCGCACCTACCGGAGCGGCAACGCGTCGCGTTTGAAATGTTTCACGAGCACTCGCTGACGTACCTCGAGATTGCCCAGCGGATGAAGTGTCCCGTCGGAACGGTCAAAACACTGGTACACCGTGCTCGATCGGGACTCGTCGAACAACTGAGACGACGTGAGGTCGTGGCCGAGCAAGTCACTCATCGAGAATGCCCATGAACTGCGATGAATTTCAGCGACGTTTGGATAGCCTGCTGGATGACCGAGCGGACATCGCCTCGGATCCGCTGCTAACCGAACACAGCGAGCGGTGTCCTCGATGCGCGGAGCGACTGCGGATCTGGTCGGAGATTGAGTGTTGTGTTTCGCAACCGGCCCCCCAGTCCATCCGAACCGATACTCGGGCTTGGAACTCGTTGATCTCGCTGGCCGCGGCGATCCTGCTTTGCGCAACGCTGCTGTGGCGTCCGAGCAAGGATCCGGGAGTTCCAACGTTCGTACTCGGCGATCGATCGGTCGAAGCATCGGAGATCGATCCGTGGGCGTCTTCCGAGTTTTGGACCGCCGTTCAAGATCAGAATTGGGTCGATCAAACGATGCCCGCGGTCGACTCGATGGCAAGGGGCGTTGCCCCCATCGGCCGATCGGTAAAGCAGGCGGCGGCCATCCTGATGAACCAAGTGGAACCGGCCGACGGTTCCACACCAACCCTGGTTGAGCCGGTCGTTCCGGGCGAGCGGACAACCGACTTTGTCGTTGTCGCCGCCGGAGCCATTGCATGAAACCGCGATCGCTTATCCTTCTCCCTCTGCTCGCGCTCGTCGCGTTGTCACCGGCGCGAGCGGACCAGCGAGTGACACTCAAGAGCGGACTCACACTACAGGGTCTGCTGGTCGACATCCCCACGCTCAGTCAAAGCGGCTTCCAAGCCGGAGGCCAGGGTCAGGTGAAATCCCGTCCCATTCTGTTGGTCGACGACGGGCTACGCCGCGTCTACATCCATCGCCGCGGCATGGTCGCGGGCGAACCACAAGACGTGCGTGGGGTGGAGCAGAGCCTGGATTTTGATCAACTTGTACCGCTCAGCGGCAATCAAGTTCAAGGCATCGGCGATATCCTCAGCGTCTCTCCCTTCAATCGATATGGTCGACGTTCCATTACCGTCCGTGGCCCGAAGGGATCGCCGCTGACGTTGATCCAGGGGATTACCGAGCTCAATGCGCGTTACGCGAAGATCGAAGCGTTGCGGGCCCGACGGTCTTATGCTTGGGATATGCGCGTTGCGACGAGCACGATCCCATCTTCTGCATTGCTCACGATGTTTGAGCAATGGATCGACCAGGACGATTTTGATCAGCGGCTGGAAGTCGTTCGATTCTTCATCGAGTCTCGGCGATTCGGGGATGCAGAATCGGAACTGAAACGTGTGATGAAAGACTTTCCGGATCAACCGGCGATGGATGCGCAGTTGATCGGCATTGTTTCTCAACAAGCCAGCCAACTCGTCCAAGAAGCAAAGCAGCGTGCCTCCGTTGGCCAAGAGGCTTTTGCCCGGCGTGTTTACGACGGTTTTCCGCTCGGGGCGGTTGGACGCACGATGCGATTGTCCGTCAGCGATGAAATCCGGCGACTGGATGACAATCAGCGCGAGATTGAGGGTCTACTGTCGGCTCTGAGAAAGGACATCGAAACGCTACCCGAAGATGAGCGCAACGCGAACCTCGAACAGGCCTACAAGGAAATTGTGGCCGGCCTGTCCTCGGCGACACTTGCGCGACTGAGCGACTACAACCGCCTCCGGGACTCCAAAAACGTGGCCGTCGACGCTCGGGTATCGTTGGCAGTCGCGGGCTGGCTACTGGGGCCCGGATCGGGTGAACAAAACTTGCTCGTCGCGACTTCGCTGGTCAAAGTTCGCGACCTCGTCGCCGAATACCTGGGACCGGCGGATCTGGTCCGCCGCCGTGCCATCCTCGAGGAATTGCAAACCATTGAAGGATCGCAGATCGAATACGTCGCGCGGTTGCTGCCTCTACTGGTGCCGGTAAAGCCATGGCCGGAAGGGTCCGAGGATGCCGAAGTACCCGGGTTTCATCGTGTCGCTAACCCCGATGGCCCGAGCTACCTCGTCCAGCTTCCGCCGGAATACGATCCACGCCGAGAATACCCATGCTTGCTGGTACTGGCGCCTCCGGGTGCCAAACCCGAACTTGAGCTCGCGTGGTGGGCGGGCGACTATGACCAAGTTCAAAAGGCCCGTTCGGGTCACGCGATGCGAAACGGATACATCGTCGTTTCGCCGCAATGGTCACGCGACACCCAGCGCGTCTATGAGTACACGCCTCGCGAACACCACGCCGTTTTATCGGCGCTCCGAGACGCGATGCGCCGCTGTTCGATCGACGCCGATCGAGTGTTCCTCTCCGGACACGGCGACGGCGCGACAGCCGCTTGGGACATCGCCTTATCGCACCCCGACCAATGGGCGGGCATGGTCAGCATCAATGGGGAACCCGCGAAGACGATCAAGCACTATTTCCCAAACGCTCGGACCGTTCCCCTTTACTTCGTCATGGGCGAACGTTCAGGTCCCACGCCTCCGCTGAGCCGAATGGGTGCGGTGCTCGATGATTACATGCATGTCCGCAATGATGCCACCGTGGTGATGTATCAGGGGAGAGGACGTGAACATTTCTACGAAGAGATCCCAGAGATTTTTCAATGGCTCAATGCCGCGACGCACGTTCGTAAGCCATGCCCGCCAGAATTCGAGACGAAGACGATTCGAAGCGGCGATCAATACTTTTGGTGGCTGGAATTGGGTCCATTGAAGTCCGGGGTCGACCTCAACCCTGTCCTCTGGGATCACGAAGAAAAACGGAAGCGGGCCGGCACGATCAAAGGAGCGATCCGCCAAGGCAATCGATTGAATTTTTCTGGACCCACGGACTCGTTCACGCTTTGGCTGCGACCCGAGTCGGGACTCAATCTGAACGAACAAGTCGTGATTTCGATGGGCAATCGCTCGCCGAAGCGATTTGATTTTGACGGTTCATTGGAGACGCTGCTCGAAGATGTCCGGCAACGAGCCGATCGCAAAAGGCCATTCTGGGCCAAGGTATCCGTTCCCTGAGTCAAACTGGGGTTCCGTCACGGTTCGATCGAGCATGCCGAGCACTCGTTCGCCATTGCCACCGTGATCTCGATCCATTGTCGGCCGTGTATTTGCCCAGCAGATGCCTGTGAGGCGACTCTCCACGCCGGCCGAATGGTCCATTTCGAACCTGGACTTGGCGTCGACGTGGAGAGACAATGGGGTGCGGTCGGCAGAGGCGAGGACTCACCCCCGAGGGACCGTGGCGGAACGAGAAGACGACTTCGACGTGGCATTGGACAACGAGCCTGGCTCGAACCGGCGAGCCACTGCGGAGATGACCGTTGCGCTTGGCCCGGACGACTTTCAACGCATCGGTCTACAGCCACTGGAAACTCGATTGACGGTGATACGTCGCGCGGCGACGCGGACGTCCAAGTCCCTCGCGTCGCGGCAGTTGAGCGAACCGAGCTTGGTCACCGAGCATCAGCTTTCAAGAGTCGCCTTATCGACGTATCGCGTTCTCGACCCGCGGCAACGAGTCGACGCCAAACAACGTGCTCATGTGGGACGAATCCGGCCTGGGACGCTTTTGATGGCAGAGCAAGCGGCATTTGCCGACGGACGAATCCTGACGCTTAGTAGCTGCTGTGAAGATGATTTGGGTCTCCCCGCTGGATCATTGGACCCCGACGGTTCGAACGCAACCGCTTCCCGTGCCGAGGCTTTGGAACACAATTCGGGTGCCATCGCTGGATTGCGCAGCCACTTGCGCCGGCCTCAATGGATCGTCGCGATGATCGTGACCTTGCTGTGTGCGGCCGTCGCAAGTGGCTGCGCAATCCAGCGATGGCACCCGAATTGTGTTCCAAAGCCTCGGCACGGGAAGCGGTTGCGTTCGAACCGTCGGGGTCCAATGATC
>JBCBLJ010000231.1:0-10463 GCA_038520195.1 Planctomycetota bacterium | reverse complement strand
CGGAGCGCGTCGATCGCGGTCTGCAACGACACGATGTCGACTTCCGTATCATCGTCGAGAACAACGAAGAAACGTCGCTTCGCGCGTTCGAGTGCACGTTGAAGCTTAAATGTCTTGGGGTTTTCGTCGCTAGCGCACGTCGGGCAGATGTCGATCGTGATGTTTCGAAACGACTGCGCCAACTCTTTCGTGATTCGTCGACCTTCGGTGTCGGTGTCATCGACCAACCAATCAAATGCGATGTCGCTTGGCAACGCTTCCAGTTGCCGCCGCAACACCTGCGGAAGTTCCGGGTCGCCACTGAGGATCGGCTGGACGATCGTGATCTCTCGTCGCTGTGGCGGTTCCAACTCGGGAGCGCTGAGGCGTTCCTTTTTCAGTACGAGCACCGCGAGCGAGACTTTGGTCAGTAGGATGACGGAGTAGGCCCCAAGTAGGATCAACGCGACCGTCAAGACTCTTGCCTCCGAATCCAATCGACGAACTCGGAGACGGCGGTTTCCGTCGTTTGCAGCGGCGGGCCGAGTTCTTGGATCATCTTGGTGACGTCGAAAGTCTTCGAATAGGCAAAAACATGGACGCCGAATCGTGTGATGGGCGGTTCGCTCCACGGCAACAAGGCACCGTAAAGTATCTCGATCGCATGGGCGAAACGGTAGGCTCGCCACACGGGAACTTTGCGCGTGGGCGTCGGAAGTTCAAGGCGACGAAACACGTCCAGTAAAAACGGAATGATCGGTTGTGGATCATTGTCCGTCAGGTTGAGAGAGCCCGCGAGCGAATCGTGCTGCGCGACTTGCCAAAAACGTTCGGTCAGATTGTCGATGGAAATCAAGTCGCCGATCGCTGGCTCGCCGTCGCGAATCAGCAGTGGCAGTTTGCCAGCGCGAGCGGCGGCAAGGATGCGAGGGAACAGCACGGTGTCGCCTCGCCCATAGACAGCGCGCGGGCGAATAATGAGTGATGGGCCGCCGTAACCATGGACCTCCGCTTCGGCGCGTTGCTTGCTTGCGGCGTAGTGATTGACCGGCCTTGCGGCGAGCGGGCTGCCTTCGTTCAGATCCAGTTGGTCTTGTTCACGGTAGTAAACGCTCGACGAAGACACGAACAGAAACCGGGGCCGGCCGTGACTCTCGCAGGTTTCGAGTAACCGCCGAGTCGCGAGGACGTTGGCGCGATCGAATGTTCGACGGCTACCCCACGGGCTGCTTCTCGCTGCCGCATGAAGAACGATATCGGACGCCGCGATCGCGTCGATGATTTGGCGGTCGAGCGGTGCGGAGAGATCGGCGCGAAGATAGTTCGGTTGCTCGGTCTCTCGTCGACCGACGCCAAAAACCGTCCAGCCTCGGTCGCGAAACTTCTTTGCGGTCGAGCGACCCACAAAACCGCTCGCGCCGGTGATCAGGATCGTGGGCATGGCCAGTCGATCATTCTACGTCGGCGAGCTTGGCGAAGGCCGCGATACCTTGAGCCACGATCTGCTGGAGGTCCCTTCGGTCCTTTTCGTTGAAACGGCGGGTGATCGGAAGGTTGTCGCGATCCCGCGATTTGTCCTTGTTTTCCCAGTAGCGAATGTCGGTGATCGAATCGACTTTGATGCCCTCCGGTGACCGATCAAAGATGGCCGCATCGATCGCGCAAGCGGTCAGGTACGCCATCGTCTGGTTCAGATGTGCGTCGTTGACGAAACGCAGAGTGAGGTCGGGGCGATCGGTTTGACATTGATGGGCGATCATCGACATTGGCGCGACGCTTGCATTGAGTGATTTCGCGAGGCTTGCGATCGACCGAGCCTTGGCGATCACGGGCGAGATGTCCGGCGGCGAGGTCATCGCCTCTGCGTTTTGGGTGCTCGGCGTTGTTTCGTAGAGCACCACGCGCGCTTTCTGTTGGGTCGCGAGCGAGACGAATTTCGGTGCGTATCGGTGATAAAGTGAATCGTCACCGTCCAGGTCGTCTCGATAGGATTGCAAGACAACGACGTCCCAGCGGCGGCGCGGCTGATCCAAATCCCAGAGTAACTTTCGCTGTCGCGCGATCGCTGATTTGACGTGTTTGTCGGACGGTTCTTCACGAAGCCGCTCGGTGAGTTGATTAATGGTCGATTGAACTTGATCGGCGGTCACGCGATGCAGGTTCACGAAGTTGGCCGTGCCCAGTCGCCAGTGATCCACGAGCCGACGCCCGCCATAGATCACGGTGGTGGGTTGGAAATCGAGTTCTGGATCACGCTCTTCGGCGATGGCCTCAACGACCGATGCGAGGTTGTGTCGGGCGGTGTAACTGTTTCCGATAAACAGCACACGCAGCGTCTTTTTGGATTCCTTGTCGGACTCAGCTACGTCCTGTGCGTAAGCCGCGAAGGGCAGCAGGCAAAGGGCAATGGCGCTGTTCAGAATCAATCGCATCGTTACTTCAGTGAGGTGAGAAAGGCGAGAATGTCGGCGAGTTCCTGCGCGGTCAGTTCTGCTGCCAAACCGGTCGGCATGATGGAAATGGGCGAGGTTTTCTGCGACTGAATCCGATCCGTCGAAACCACGTGGTCTTTGCCGTCGGCCGTGCGGATCGTCAAATTGGTTGGCTTTGTTTCGATCATCAATCCGCTCACGATGTCACCATCGTCGGTCAGAACGGTATGTGTTTGATAGAGCTGATCGATGGCTTTCGAGGGATTCAGGATGCTCTCGAGTAGATGTTCTTTGCTTCGTTTGGTCGCGATCAGGTCGAGGTCCGGACCGACCGATCGTCCGGTCCCCTTGACGCGATGGCAATTCACGCATTGCCGCGACTGAGCATCCATTAGCAATGCGCGACCGCTTTGTGCGTTGCCCGGTAGCGCGAGAATTTGATCGACGTCGATGTTTTCACCCAACCGCTTCTTCCGTTCCGCTTTGGGTAGAAAACGCTCGTATAACCCGCCGCGGACCGCGTCGCGTTTTTTCGACACGTCGCGAGCAGCGTTCGCGCGCTGCTCGGGGCCGGCGGAGCCGAACGCAAGGCTCGCGAAGTCGACGAGTGCCGCTTGCGTATCGGATGGGCGTGCGGTTTCGCTTGACGGCATCGATGCAATCCAATCATGGATCAACTCCAGCCCCTCGAGGTCGTTGTCGCGCGACCAGATCTTCGGCATGTGTCCGCTCGAACTCGTCGCCATGCGGTAAAAGAGAATGGAACGGGAAGGATCCCCCGGCGCGATGACCTTGGCGTCTTCAATTCCAAAGGTTCCTTGGGTGGGCAGGAAGTTGACGGCGTTGATTGCGTCGGTGTCGTTGACGTACAGCAAGTCCAGCGGAACGGTGCCTCCGCCGCCGCGTTGATGGCAGTGGACGCAGTTAGCGGAAAGGTAGGATCGCGCTCGGGAGTCAAGATCGGCCTGGGTGTCGTGCGGATCAACCATTCGTTTGACATTCCACCATTTCGCCGGCGCCTTGTCCAAGATGCCAAGTTCGATCATCCGTTGCAGATCGGTTTCGCCGCGGTCGCCGATCGTGACAAGGTTATCGAGGTCGAACCCGATCCCGCCGCCACGTTCTCGAGAGTGACAGGTTTGGCATTGCGCGCGATGGTGGACTTTCCAATCGAGCGTTTCGGTGCGTCCTTCAACATCAACGGCGAAAGAGTGTGTCAGTCCGGAAGCTTCCACCAGTTCCGCATCGGTTTGGGCTTCGTTCCAGAGGTAACTGTAGGGCAGCCAACTGATCCCATCGAAATGCAGAAGTTGTGTTTCAAGTCGCGTCTTGCCATGGAGAAACGTTCGAACGAAGACGGTGCCTTCAGGGAACTTCCATTGACGTTTGGCTTTCTTGATCTGAATCGACTTGGCGCCAGGAACCGCGATCAAAAACTCGCTGCGGGGACCACCCTGCCAGGACTGTGCGATGGGTTGGTAGCGATAGACGCCGGGCGCCGCGGTCAGTTTGCTCGTTGATTCGAACAGGCCTGTCTGGCTGAGTCTCCTCGGAAACTGAGTGTTGGGTTTGCCCGCCAGTTCGTTGCGAACGAGGCGATAAATGCCGCCGTCATAGCTGACGATCAATGGTTCTCCATCTCGCGTTTGACCGAAGGTGATGATTGGCATCCCCGTTTCGGCGAGGACGGGATTCCAGGAAGCGGTCGGGTCATCCGTTTTCAAACCCCAAAGCAGCCCCGTCACGTAGTCACCGTACAAATAGGTTCCGTCCAATTCGGGCAATGCACTTCCTTGATAGACGACGCCGCCGGTGATGGATTGGCCGACGGTGTGTGGGTACGAGACAAGCGGTTTTGAAAGCGGTGCGGGGCCCCGAGCGAGGTCGCTGCGAATCGGTTGAGGCCCTTCGAAGAGACTCCATCCGTAGTTGCCACCGCGGCGAACATCGAACACCAACTCCCAAAGTTCCCAGCCGACGTCGCCGCACAAGATGCGATTGGTCCCGGGGACGAAGCAGTAACGCCATGGATTGCGAAAACCGAACGCCCAGATTTCGGGCCGAGCGCCAGGCGTGTCAATGAACGGATTGTCTTTCGGGATCGAATAAAGGCGTTTGCCGTCGGGCCGGTCCACGTCGATCCGGCAAATGGTCGAACGCAAGTCGGAAAGGTCTTGCCCCACGTCGTATTCGTCCGGGGGATAAGGACGCGCTCCGTCACCCGCAGAAAAGTACAACAAACCTTCGTGGTCGAATCGTATCGAGCAACCGTTATGTCCACCGGACGCCCATGTCAGCAGGACTTCTTCGGACGCGGGGTCGATGACCGGTGGATCGCTCATCGTCATCGTGAAACGACTGAGCCGTGAGCCGTCGGGCTTAGCAACCGGGTTGCTCGCGTAGACGACGAAGACGTGGTGGTTTTGATCGAAGTCCGGGTGCAGTGCGAACGAGAATGCACTCCGGAAATTCTCGTGCAGCGGTTTGATTTCGAGTGCCAGGTCGGCCTGATCGCAGCCCGGTGAATCTTCAAATGTCAGCAACCGTCCGGTGACATCGAGGACGGCCATGCGACCGGTCGCACCGAGTGGCGCGATCTCGACGGCGTGAAAAAAGCTGAGGTTCGGGTACGCCTGCTCGACACGATAGTCTTTCGGCGGGTCCGGCGTCCCGACGATTTGAGAGCTTGTCCAAGCTACTCGTTGCTCACCCTGCGCGATGCCGGTGAGGAGGGCTAGACAGAAGAAAAGTGTACGTCGAGGGATCATGGTCAGTCCGAGCGGGATGGGAGGAGTGACGCCCATTGTAACGTAGGCGCGAAAGGTCTAAGACACTTACGCCGTTGCGTTAACGAATCACCGTAATCCAGTTTTTCGATTGAGTCTTTCGGACGTGAGAATCAAGGTGCTAACCGTTGGTGGAACCATTGACAAAGTCTACTTCGACGCGCTGAGCGACTATCAGGTCGGCGTACCGGGGGTCGTCGAAATCCTGGAAGACTTGCCGCTCGAGGTGGAATACGAAGTGGAGAGCTTGATGCGGAAGGATAGCTTGGAGATGACTGACGAGGACCGTCAATTGATCGCCGATCGAGTTGCCAAGAGCCAAGCCGAAAAAGTCTTGATCACCCACGGCACCGACACCATGATCGAGACCGCGAAGCGAATCGCGTCGAGCGACGACCGATGCGTCGTGCTCACCGGCGCACTCGCGCCGGCGAAATTCAAAACCAGCGACGCCGAGTTCAACGTCGGGATGGCGATCGGTGTTCTCTCGGCACGACGCGGTGGCGTGCACCTGGTAATGAACGGCCGCGTCTTCGACCCTTTTCGTTGCCGCAAGAATCGCGAACAGAATCGATTCGAGACGACCTGATTGAAGCCGAGCTGGGAAACGTTTCGCTCACGTCCTGCGAGCGGGTTGTTAAACTAGGCACTCACTGGCACAGATTGAAAAGACGCTGGATCGCAAAGTGCAGCCTGTCACGGTACTTGGCCCCGGAATCCTTTTCGGTTTCCGCTATTTGCGCGTTGGTCCAGCGAGAGCGATTCCCCACTCCCAGCTGCGGTGCCCACCATGAAGAACTCCATTCTGGCGATTGCTTGCCTTCTTTTCGTTGCTCCTCTCTTGTGTGCCGTCGAACCCGTTCGAATGGGATCGGGGGCGATGACGTTTGACACGGTTCCCGGCTGGGGATTGCGGCCTGATGGCAGTTCCGCATTGGGAGCAACTCATGGCGCCGTGGTGATCGACAAGGCCGGCAACATTTACACAAGTGCCAACGCGGGAGTGTTCGTCTTTTCGCCGGAAGGACAGGTAATCCATTCCTACTTGGACCCCGAATATCACCGTCTGCACGATATGGAGATCCGCGCGGAAGGCGATGAAGAGTTTATCTATGGCGCCCGCAACGCCGATCAAGAGGGCATCAAATTCAATGTCAAGACCGGTGAGATCGTTCAGCGATTCAGGTTTCCCGAGGAATCGGGTCTGAAACTGAAGAAGATCAGTCCCACGGCGATCACGGTCGCACCCAACGGCGACGTTTTTCTTTCCGACGGTTACGGCAGCAACACGATTTTCAAGTATGACAAGGACGGAAACTACTTGTCGCACTTTGGAAAACGCGGCGATGGCCTCAAGCAGTTTCACACCGCGCACGGGATGACGCTGGATACTCGATATGACCCGCCTCGGCTCTTGATCTGTGATCGCAATCATGTGCCACAGGAGTTCAACGAAGACAAGCTTACCAAGGGCCGACTGTTGCACTATGACCTCGACGGAAACTTCATCCAGGTGGTCACAACCGGACTTGGTATGCCGACATCGGTCGCCGTTCAGGGTGACTATGTCTCGGTCCCCGATTTGCACGGCAGACTCGTCGTCTTGAACAAAACGAATACCATCGTCGCCGTCCTGGGCCACAATCCTGATCCTCAGAAGGGACGCAGTTTCAAGATTCCCCAGGACCAATGGGTCGAAGGAGTCTTTAGCGGTACCCACGGTTCGTACTGGGATCGGCACGGTAACCTGTACGTGCAGGACTGGAATGTCTCGGGGCGTATCATGAAGTTGGTTCGCGTCAATTAGTTCACGTCCTTCAATCACGTGAACTAAGTCATTGTGTGCACGTAGGATGGCCGGACGATGGAACTTCAATCGAGTGTCGTAGCGGACGGCCGAATGGTGAGCTTTCCCCAGGGTGAACGTTTCGTCCGCTCTTGGGTTCCATCCGTCGACGACGTAGCGCGCCCATTTGCACTCTGTGTTGTCCATGGTTTGGGCGACCACTCGGGACGCTTCGATGCCTTCGGTCGATGGTTCGCCGCTCGCGGCGTTCCGGTCCATAGCTTCGACCAGATTGGGCATGGGAAGAGCCCCGGAAAGCGCATGGTTATTCCGGACTATGATTATTTGCTGCGCGACGTCGGTGCTTTTTTGTCGTGGGTCAAAGACAAGGTCACGCTGCCGGTCGGGCTGTTCGGTCAGAGTATGGGTGGGAACCTGGTGTTGAATCATCAGCTTCGATTGGACGAAGACGCCGCGTTCGTGGTCGCGGGTTCGCCGATGCTGAGAGTCCCGCGTCCTCCGACCAGGTGGATGCAGTTGGTGTATCGGGCGGTCGGTGTTTTCGCGCCGAATCTGATTCTGAAGACACCGGTCGATCCCGCTAATCTCAGTCGCAATCCGGAAGTCCAACGCGCCTACGTCGAGGATCCGCTGGTCGAGCAAAAGCTGAGCCTGCGGCTCGGGATCGCACTGATCGATTCCGGCCAGTGGGCGCTTGATCACGCGTCTGAGCTGACCGTTCCGACTCTGCTGACACATGGCGACGCCGACGAAATCACGTGTCATGAAGCTTCAAAGGAGTTTGTGGAAAGCTCGAATGGGGTCGCCGCGATGAACCTTTGGACCGGTGGCGTCCACGATCTCCATGCGGACCTCGTCGAAGAGGAGTATCGGCAGAGTCTCTTGGCTTGGATGTCGTCGCAGGCCAAACCGGGATGACCGCAGTGTGACGCGGTCGTGGGGACGAAGGCGACGCGGTCGTCGAGACGAGGTAGGATGGTGTCTCGGTGACGGCCATGGCGGGGCGGTCAGTTGGAAGGCCACCGTTTAGGGATCAAGCCGTGTTCCGAAGATGCCAACGTGTAGACGATCGCCCGCGGCGTGTTCCATTTTCGCCGCAGATGCTCGAACCGCGGCTGATGCTCGCCGCCGATGTTCGCGAAGCATTACCCGTGGAAGTCTCCGTCGATACGGTTGATGACTCGAAGTCGATCGTCTTCGTTGACGCGTCGATCCCCGATCTCGAAACGATGACGCGGGGGATTCCGCCGGACGCAGAGTTGGTCTTGCTACCGAAGTCGGGTGACGGCTTAAAGGCGATCTCCGATGTGCTCGCGACGCGGTCGTGGCTTTCGAGCGTTCACGTGATCAGTCACGGCCGACCGGGAGAACTACAGCTGAGTGGCCGGTCATTCGGCGTCGAAGAACTAAGGGAGCGCCAATCGGCGATCCGCGCTTGGGGGCAATCGATACGGCCCGAAGGCGACATTCTGTTCTACGGTTGCGACGTCGCCGATGGCTCGCGAGGAAGACAATTCCTCGAACTGTTCTCGAAACTGACGGGGGCCAGTGTTGCCGCGTCTAGCGATCGTACCGGCAGCCGGGCGGAGGGCGGAGACTGGGACCTCGAAGTGGCGATCGGTGAGATTCAGGCTCCTCTGGTCGTTTCGCCGCTCTCGCGTCGTGAATATCGGTCGGTTCTCTCGATCACCGTGTACGCGGCGGGAATGACGGGCGAAGAGCAAATGGAGTTGCAGATCGATGGTCAAGCGGTCCGGCAGTGGACGGTGGGCGGCGATGTTGCCAGTGGAATGTTTGAGTCCTTCGTTTTTGAAAACGTTGAGCCGGTGACCGCGGATCGAATCCGTATCGCATTCACGAACGATCGGAACACCGCGGGCGTGGATCGTAATCTTGTGGTCGACCGGCTGGAAATCGATGGGGTGGTTTATCACACCGAAGATGAGTCAACGTTTTCGACGGGATCCTGGGCGGCCGACACGGGAGCCGTGGTCCCTGGATTCCGGCGTGACGAATGGCTTCACACCGATGGGTTCTTTCAGTTCGCCGATCAGAACGCGACGACGATCGCAGTCGACGTGGCGGGAACAACCGGCGAAGAACGTCTGCGGCTGACCGTCGGCGACCTCACGCTCGCGACCTGGGAGCTGACGACGGCGGACGACACGTACGTTGCCACGCTGGATCGCGTCCTGGGGCCGTCGGATGAGATTCGCGTCGAGTTTCTGAACGATCTCTACCTACCGGACATCGACTTCGACCGGAATGTCGTCGTCGACGAGATTCGCGTCAACGGTGAGTCGCGATTGAGTGTCGACGCCGAGACCTATTCGACGGGAACTTGGACGGAGGAGGATGGCATTGTACCGGGGTACGGCCGCGGATCGTTGTTGCACACCAACGGGTATTTCCAGTTCGATTCCCCGCGGTCAATGATCACCGTTCGGGCGCGCGGAGACGTCGGCGTCGAGTCTCTGACGCTTCGAATCGCAGGCGTTGATGCACAAACTTTCAATGTGAATACTGAGTTTCAGGAATTCACGTACGAACACGTCGGGCCGGTGTCTTTCAACGACCTCCGCCTGGTTTACACCGGCGATCTTTCGGCACCCCGGCAGGATCCGAATCTGACAGTCGATTGGGCTGAGATCGATGGTTGGCGTCTCGAGACCGACTCGCCGTTTGTTTTCTCATCAGGAGTGTTCGTCGATGCGAGTCAAGCCATCGAGTCGGGCTACGGTCTGGGCGAGACTCTCAATGCCGACGGATATTTTCAGTTTGCGACGGGATCGCGCGTCGAGGTCATCGCGAGTGGCGCATTGGGTGGCGAGGATTTTGAACTCGTGCTCGGTACGGTTCGGCGCGCTAAGGAAACCGTCGGTACCGAGATGGGGACGTATCGCTACATCGCCGATGGCGTCGTGCGAGCGAACGAGGTTCGGATTCTCTATGACTCGGACCTTGGCGATCCGTTGCTCGGAGATCGAAATCTGATTGTTGACGCGATCCGAATCGATGGCGTGACCTTTGAAACCGAGGTCGCGTCGACTTACTCCAGTGGGACAGGCTTCGTCGATGGTTTCACTCAGCATGGATTTGGCCACGGCGACACGCTGTTCGTCAACGGATTCTTCCAATACCTGGGAGTCCAGCTTGCCGCCGATGAGTTCTCGATTCCGGAAGACGCCATCGCCGTTCCGCTCGCGGTGCAGGCCAACGACGCGCGAAGCGAGTTTAATGTCGCAATTCCAGTCGTGACTTCGGAGCCAAGTAACGGAAGTCTCGAACTTGTCGATGGAGACCTGTTCTACACACCCAACGCAGAATTCATCGGCAACGACTTGTTCCAATACGATGTTGCATCGAACAATGGTTCGCGAGTCGGTTTACCGGTCTCGGTTTCGATCACGGTCAACGCATCGCATCAGCAATCGCAGTCTTTGATCAATCCCAACGTGG
>JBCBLJ010000543.1:0-5827 GCA_038520195.1 Planctomycetota bacterium | reverse complement strand
GAGTCTCGACATTGGCTCATTCGCCGAGTACTACAAACTTCTTCGCGACAGCGGCTCGGGCAGCGAAGAAATGCAGGAGATGATCAACCGAGTCACAACGAACAAGACGAACTTCTTCCGAGAAAGCCACCACTTCGAGTACCTGAAAGACATCGTGTTTCGGCGGATCATCAATGAAGCTGACCGTGGCCTTCGGCCCAAGCGAGTTCGCGTTTGGTGCGCCGCTTCCTCGACCGGCGAAGAACCCTATTCGCTCGCGATCACCGTGTCAGACATGTTCGGGCACCTGAAGGGCTGGGACGTTCGGATTCTGGCGACCGACATTGACACTCGAGTGCTCGAAAAAGCTGAGCAGGGAATCTACTCCCGAGAACTGGAGATGGAGATCCCGCCCGATTCATTGCAAAAGCACTTTAGCGTTCGCAATAACGAGTTGGTGGTTCGCCCCGCCACCAAACAGTATCTGACGTTTCGGCAGATCAATCTGCTTCACGAAGCCTGGCCGTTCCGTGGCCAATTCGATGCGATCTTCATTCGAAACGTTCTGATCTACTTCGACCAGAAGACTCAGAACACGATCATGTCTCGTATCGCCAAGTACCTCGCACCGGACGGGTCGCTGTTCATTGGGCATTCCGAGTCGCTGTCTCAGCTCGGCAATCTCTATGTCCGCACCGGAAAAACGGTTTACCACCACGCGGGCAACCGCGATGCAGCGCAAGCGCAACAACAACAACGTCTTCCGCCGCGTCCTGCGCCAAAAGCGCCGCCCAAACTGCCTATCAAACGAATCGTGGTGGGTGACGTTGAAGCGAGCGATCAACCGCTTGAGATCAGCACGGTCCTCGGATCCTGTGTGGCCGTCTGCCTTTTTGATCGAGCCAACGGTATCGGGGGCATGAACCACTTTGCATTGCCGTCCGGCGATGGCGCCCGCGGAACCTCCGCCTTCGGAATCCACGCGATGGAGTTATTGATCAACAAAATCATGCAACTCGGCGGTGATCGCTTGCGATTGCAAGCCAAAGTGTTTGGGGGAGCCAAGGTCATGAACAACAAGGCCGACGGCAATTGCATCGGCGAACGGAATGCGGCCTTCATCGAAAAGTTTCTGCAAACCGAACACATTCCCATGGTTGCAAAACACCTCGGCGGCGATTGCGGAATGCAAGTCCACTTCGAAACCCAATCCGCCCGGGCGCGCGTCAAGCTCCTTGACCGAACGACAGCGGTCGATGCCAACCGAGCACTCGAAGATGTTCTGCAAACCAAACCAGAAGAAACAAGTACCGACATCACTCTCTTTTAGAGGCATCGCACCATGGAGAAAACAAAAGTTCTCGTCGTCGACGACTCGGCGCTGATGCGGCAAATCATTGTCAAAATTCTTTCTTCGCAGCCTGACCTAGAAGTCATTGGCGCGGCGAGCGATCCTTACAAAGCACGCGAGCGCATCTTGGCCGAAAAGCCGGATGTGATCACGCTCGATGTCGAAATGCCGCGAATGGACGGTCTGACGTTTCTCGGCAAACTCATGAGGTCACGCCCCATCCCGACGGTGATGGTGTCGTCACTTACCGAAAAGGGTTGTGACACCACGTTGCGGGCACTCGAATTAGGTGCCGTTGACTTTGTCACCAAGCCGCGGGTCGACGTATCCAACGGAATGGCCAACATCGGTGAGGAGATCGCCGAGAAGGTGCGGATCGCGTCAAAGGCAAGCGTGAAACGGCTGGAGACCGCTGCGACCGCAGATTCGCCAACGGTCGACGCGCTCATCACCAGTACTCACAAGGTGATCGCGATCGGTACTTCCACCGGTGGTACCCAAGCGCTCGCGCAAGTCCTCCCCAAGCTGCCGTCCAATACGCCGGGAATCGTCGTTGTGGTCCACATGCCCGCCGGCTTTACGGGGCGTTTCGCGCGTCGTCTGAACGAGCAATGCCAACTCGACATCAAGGAGGCGGAACCAGGCGACATGGTGATTCCGGGCCGCGTTTTGATTGCACCGGGAAACAATCACATGACATTGCGTCGTAGCGGTGCACGATACATGGTCTCGACGAATGATGATCCGCCCGTCAATCAGTTTCGTCCGTCCGTTGACGTCTTGATGAAGTCGTGCGCCAAGTACATCGGCAGCAACGCGGTGGGTGTTATTCTTACCGGAATGGGGCACGATGGTGCGCAAGGATTGCTGGCGATGAAAAAGGCGGGTGCGGTCACACTCGCCCAAGACGAGCAATCTTGCGTCGTCTATGGAATGCCCAAAGAAGCGATCCGCGTCGGTGCGGTGGATCACGTGTTGCCACTCGACAAAATCGCGGACGGTATCCTGAAAGAAGCCCGGCGCATGGCCCAGGAGGTGAGCTACTGAGCCAGCCCGGTTCGTCGTCAGTCGCTAAAGGCGAATAGGTGAGAACGAGTTCGAATGTACAAGACGCCGTCGTCCACTGTCGGCGTCGCATAGACGTTCTCGCCCATCTCGTTGACGGCGATCATTTGTGGGTCACGACCGATCTTGATCACGCTGATTCGGCCATCCCCGGCAACGCAAATTAAGTGGTCGCCCGCGATCACGGGCGACGCGTAGTGGGTGCCCTTGCCCTTTGTCCGTATGCGATAGACGCGCTGTCCAGAGTCCACGTCGAGGCACGTGAGTACGCCTCCGTTTTTGACGAAGTAGACCAGCCCGTCTTTGCAAACCGGCGAGGGGACTTCCGGGATACCGTTGGTTTCGAGCGTGCGAACCGTTCCTGGATCAATCACACCTTCGCTCGAGATCGGGATCGCGAGGATCCCATGCGTTTGGTACCCCTCGCGAAATCGGGCGATGCCTTCCAAGGCCTTTTGCCATTCGGTTTCCCCGATCTTTCCATCTCGATTCTTGTCCGTTCTTCGGAATGACAACGGCGCGCCATTCTGTGGTGCCTCCACACCCTCGGGACGATGGAAAATCCAAAGCCTGGGAAACTCCTGCGCGCTGATTTCGTTGTCGCCATCGGCGTCGTGACCTTTGACCAGTTCTTCAAAGTCCGGAAACTTGGGACGCAGCGCAGGCTCGCCCATCTTGTTCCAAGCCGCGACAACGACTTGATCGCCATGAAGGACCGGTGTACTGGTCGCGGTTGTGGCGCAGGTGGTCACCCACCGTCGTTCACCGGTTTTCAAGTCAAAGGCCTGCACCGACCTGGCCGTGTGCGCTATTAATAGTTCGCCGGCGACAATGGGACAGGCGGTACACGCCATTTCGCCGGTAAAGGGTTCCGACTGGGGGACCCGCCAAAGTTGCTTTCCCGTGTGTTTATCGACCGCCAACAAAAAGTGATCTTCGTACGTTCCACGGTACAGAATGACTTGATCGCCCAGGATGATGGGTGAAGCCGCGTTGCCTCCATAGGACTTCGCCAGAGGAAGCTTCAACTCCCACAGTTGATTCCCTTCAACATCAAAGCAGATCAGACCAAATGAACCAAAATACGCGACGACGCGGTCTCCATCGGTCGCGGGAGAACTGCTCGCCGGATTAAACGATGGGTGCCCTTTCTCAATCTCCGCCGCAACGACGCCCTTTCGCCAACGCAAGTTGCCCTTCGCGCGGTCAAGACAAACGACGTCCAACGCACGGGTGCTCGCATCAAACGCGGTGAGAAAGAGGTTGTCGCCGGCGGTGCAAGGCGATGAATGGCCGGGGCCGACTTCGACTCGCCAGCGTTCATTCTTGCCTGGACCGAACTGACTCGGCACCGAACCGCCGAGACCGGCACTGTTGGGCCCGCGAAACTGCGGCCAATCGGCGTGCGATGCTGACGCGAGCAGCGACAACAAAAGAAGTTGGATTCGACGCCAGAGGGTCATCGGATTGGAAACTTCCAAAAGGTCAGCTTCTGCTTAGATTTGATCAAGAGCCCGGACCGCAGCAGGACCGGGGCCGCCCAAGTTGGTGAGTCGGCGACGCGATACTCGGCAACCTGTTGATAACTTTCGTCGGTTGCCTTCAAGACCCGCAACCGTCCGTCGTTGATCAGCGCCAACACATACTCGGCGACGGTGAGGAATGTCGCATTCTGACCGGTTCGGGGTGGTCCCTCCCATTTGACTTCGCCGCTCGCGACATCCAGACAGAATAACCGTCCGGTGTCATAGTGCGAAAAACCGAAGAGTCGATCCCCAGTGACAACGGCTGAACTCATGTCGAGTGCGACGTCACGCTGATGCCACGAGACCGCGACATCCCAGCCGTCTTCGCTCTTCTGCGGCTGCAAGCCAAAGACTCCTCGGTTCTCCCCGCCGACCAAGACACGTCCTCGGTGCACGCTCGGCGTCGGCATGTTTTGGTTGGTTCCCAGATGTGGCAGGGGGAATTCCCAGAGCAAACGTCCGGTCTCTATTTCGACGCCAGCTAAGGCACGATGGTTCCATTCAACGATTTGTCGCTCGCCGTCAATGGTGGCGATCAAGGGTGAAGCATAGGCGGCACCGTCGTCTCCTTGGGACCAGACTTCTTCGCCGGACGCTGCGTCGAACGCGATCAGTCGCCCCGACTCGTCGTTGCCAAGACGGACAAAGACCTTGCCGTCGGCGGCGATGGGTGAAGTCGTTGCGCCCCAGTAAGGTGTCTTCGCGCCAAACTCCGAACTGTCACGGACCCAAAGCTTCGCGCCGGTGTTCGCATCCCAACCGGTCAGCGTGCCGTCGATGCTGAGTGTGAACAGTCGACCGGCGTCGAGCATCGGATTGGATTTGGGTCCTTTGCCGTGCGCCTCACCGCCGCCGCCGATCTTAAAGGGGATGGGAAACGCCTGACGCCAAACCTCTTTCCCCGTCGCGCGTTCCAAGCACAGCACCACTTCGTCATCACCTTGACGAGCGTGCTGAAAGACCCGACCACCTTGAACCAGTGGAGTTGCATAGCCTTCGCCGACCTCAACTTCCCATCCAAGCTCGAGTGCTTCAGGCCAAGGATCGGGCGGTGCCACGTCGACTACTTTGCCGTCGCGGCCCGGACCGAGCCATCCCGTCCAATCTTCGCCGCCGTAGACGTCATCAGCAACGGAGCCAACACTCGCGACACGGGTCAGAAGAACGAGGAACAGTGTAAATCGCATGAATGCCTCAAAGAGTGGGATGAATCGCCACGGCGCTCGGTCGAATTCGACACAATGAGCCTAACGCGATAACACGTGCCGAGCCGTCGGCGAGAGTGTAACCCAACGCCGTGTGCCGTTCCTTATCGAGCAACGAGAACTTCCATGCAGTGGTCGAATCCCCCTCGAAACTGGTCCATTCTCCCGCTGGTCCTGATGATGGCTGGAGTCGCACAGGGCGCGGAAAAGCCGAATCTCGTGGTCATCTTCACCGACGACCAAGGCTATCAAGACATCGGTTGCTTCGGCTCGCCCGACATCCGCACTCCGCGGCTGGACGCGATGGCGGAGCAGGGAATGCGATTCACAAGCTTCTACGCACAGCCCATTTGCGGGCCCTCTCGCGCCGCGCTCATGACGGGATGCTATCCGATGCGGGTCGCCGAACGCGGTCACACCAAACAAGTGCATCCGATCCTTCATGAAAATGAGATCACCGTCGCTGAAGTGTTAAAGGCGAAGGGCTACGCGACGGCGTGTTTTGGCAAATGGGATTTAGCAAAACACGCTCAAGCCGGCTTCTTCCTGGACCTCTTCCCCACACGCCAGGGATTTGACTACTTCTACGGGACTCCGACCAGCAACGATCGCGTCGTCAACCTGTATCGAAACGAAACGCTGATCGCACCGGCGTCCGACATGGCGACGCTCACCCGGCGTTACACCGACGAGGCGATCGG
>JBCBLJ010000954.1:0-2954 GCA_038520195.1 Planctomycetota bacterium | reverse complement strand
GGCCAAGGTGTGAATACGTTTCTTGAGTCCACCAGGCAGGTGCTGATGCCAAGAGGACCGCGAGCGACCAACCCACTCGTGGAAAAAGCGCTCGAATCTCCCGACTTCGCGGCACGCGTTGACATCGTCTCTGCCATGGGCAAGGACCTCGACTTGAACCGGTACTTTAGCCTGATTTAGACGACTCGCGGCGGAAGGATTGATCTTCCTAGGGCACCACCGTAAGAAAAGCCCGAGAGCTCATTTCGTCCAGGGTGCCCGAGCATTTTGCTCGATCTCTTGATCAAGCTCGGTCATTCTCGCCTGCAGTTCGGCGACGACTTCGGGCTTTGATTCGGCGAGGTTGGTCTGTTCGCCGAGGTCACTCGATAGGTCAAACAAAAGAACCTCCGGCTCGGCGGGTTTGGCTTGTCGCCTCGCGTTGGGCCGTCGCCGCGGTCGCTTGACCAACAGCTTGTAGTTGCCTTTGCGGATCCCTTCGAGCGCGCCCTGCGACGTGTAGTGCAGGAACTCGTCTCGCTTTTCACCGGCGTCACCGGTTAACAGATGCGACATGTCTTTGCCGTCGATCTTCCGGTCACCCGGCAACTCGGTCCCGGTGATCGAGGCAATCGTCGGTAGCACATCGATGGTTCCCATCAGTTCGTTGCATTCGGTGCCCGCGGGAATTCTTCCCGGTCCCCACATCACGCATGGCACCCGCTGACCGCCTTCAAACGTGGTTCCCTTGCCCGCACGAAGTGGACCGGCGGACCCTCCGTGATTCTTGAACTGCAGCCACGGCCCATTGTCTGACGTGTAGATCACATACGTATTTTCCGATAGCCCGAGATCGCGGATCGTGTTCATCAATCGCCCGACTTCGGAGTCGATGTGTTCGATCACGCAAGTGTACGCGTTCTGCGGATCGGGATCGTAGGCGTCTTCGGGTACGTAGAGTGGAATGTGCGGCATCGAATGCGGAAGGTACAAAAAGAACGGTTTGTCTTTGTTACCTTCGACAAACTCGATCGCCTTGTCGGTGTATCGACGGGTCACCGTGCGCTGGTCGACCGGCAATTCGACGATCTCTTCGTTTTGGTAGAGCGGTGTTTTCCACAGCGTCACACAGCTTTCTTGGTTCTTCCACAAATCGTCCGACTTGACCTTCGGCTTGCCCTTGTTGTCAGGATGGTTCATGTCGTTGGAATACGGAATCCCGTAATACATGTCGAAACCGTTGCCGCGAGGCAGGACTTCGGGGTAGTGACCCAAGTGCCACTTGCCAAAACAAGCCGTAGCATAGCCTTGGGCTTTGAGATGATCCGCGATCGTGTGTTCGTCGGGATTCAAACCTTTGGTGGACTGCGGAAACAAAACATGCTGGTGCATCCCAACGCGTTTGGGATAACAACCCGTCAGCAGCGCCGCCCGCGAGGGCGTACAAACCGGCGAAGCCACCATGAAGTTCGTGAACCGTCGCCCTTCGGCGGCAATGCGATCGATGTTTGGTGTCTCAATCTTGGTCGAACCGAAACAGCCAAGGTCGCCATACCCCTGGTCGTCAGCAAAGATGATGACGAAGTTCGGCTTCGAATCGGTTGCCCGCGAGGAGCCACCGAGAAAACAAACAAGGGTGACGCAAAGCAAAAGGAGCCGATTGCACATGGGAAACTCGTTGAACGTGTCAAAGGGGAGGGCCCAGATCTTAGCTCAACAACCAGCTTTGGTGCATTTATCAGGCACCAAACCGCCGATCGCATCTCTCAATCATGGAAACGCGATTTCATTCCAGACCATCCCCCACCGTGATGATGCCTTGAGAAAGCAGGGGACTGAGTACCGAGTGGGTACCTAGAGTCACTTCGCGAGGCCCGCCTTTCCGGGCTCGCTTTCAAACGCATCAGGTTTCCACCTTCACGGCTTGACGGACGGTTCGGTTTTTCACTTCCTCGGTCAGTCTCGCGACTGCCTCGGCGACGGGCATCGACCCGAGGTCCCCTTCGATGCGGTCCCGCAGGGCGAGTTGTCCGGCTTCGGCTTCCTTGGGACCCACGACGGCCATGTAGTTGACCAAGTCGAGTTGGGCATTGCGGATTTTGGCTTGGACTTTGCCGCCGCTGGAATCGACGGTCACTTTCAATCCGGCTTCTTCCAGTTGCTTGGCGACCGCGACCGCATACTCAAGTGATTTGTCGCTGAGCGGAAGCACGCGGATTTGTTCGGGAGAAAGCCACATCGGAAACGCGCCAGCGAAGTGTTCGATCAGCATCCCGGTGAATCGTTCGAGCGAACCGAACGGGGCGCGGTGAATCATGACCGGTTGGTGAGGCTGGTTATCGCGACCGTTGTATTCGAGCTTGAACCGGTTCGGTAGGTTGTAATCGAGTTGAACGGTGCCGAGTTGCCAAGACCGGCCGATGCAGTCGCTAACCATGAAGTCCGCTTTGGGCCCGTAGAAGGCCGCCTCGCCCGGTTCTTCGTTGAATTCAAGCCCGCTCTGCTCGAGCACGCTGCGCAGGGCGCCTTCGGCGGCGTCCCACTGATCTTCGCTTCCGACGTACTTGCTGCTATCGGGGTCGCGGAGCGAAAGCTGGACGCGGTAGTCTTCCAGTCCGACCGACTCAAGCACGAACTTGGTCAATTCAATGGTCGCGCGAAACTCCTCTTCGACCTGGTCTTGGGTACAGAAGATGTGCGCGTCGTCTTGGGTCAGCCCGCGGACTCGGAGCATCCCGTTGAGCTCACCGGTTTGCTCGTGACGATAAACGGTGCCGAATTCGAACAACCGCAACGGCAACTGTCGATACGACCGCGCCTGAGCTTTGAAGATATGGCAGTGGTGCGGGCAGTTCATCGGCCTGAGCAAGTAACGTTCGTTGGCGAGTTGCCACTCATGCAGCACCCTGCGTTTATCCTCGGCGGAAGTGTTCGGCGTCGAGCTTCCCGACTACAAGCCGTCCGCATCAGCCGAG
>JBCBLJ010000905.1:0-3203 GCA_038520195.1 Planctomycetota bacterium | reverse complement strand
TCCCCACTGCCAGACAACACCCATGCCTGATCATCACTCATTGGACATCAAACGCGTCGCCATTTTGTTCGCCGGTGGCCCCGCGCCGGCGGCCAACGCCGTCATCTCAACCGCCGCGTTCTCGTTCCTTGAAGAGGGCGCGCAGGTCTTCGGGATCAAGCACGGGTACAGTCGGCTCGCCGATTACACCGCCGCCGGGCCTCTCCACGAAGGCACCGATTACGTCCGCTTCACACACGATCTGCTCACGCACGCTCGAAGTAGCCGCGGGATCATGATCGGCACCGCGCGCACGAACCCGGGGAAGCACGTCAGTAGCCCCGAGCATTTGAAAGACCCGGAGCTCGTCGCGCCACTTCGTCGCGTTTACGAAGGCCTCTGTTCGCTGGAAGTCGATGCGCTGATTTCGATCGGAGGCGACGACACGCTCAAGACCGCGAACAAGCTGAAGATGTTCCAGGACAACCTTCCGGCTGACGCGCGACGCTTTCCGGTCATCCACCTGCCCAAGACCATCGACAACGACTACAGCGGTATCGACTTTACATTCGGGTTCTTCACCGCAGTCGAAACACTGGCCGAAGAAATTCGCAACCTGAACTTCGACGCGGCCGCCGGCAAATCGTACTTTCTTTGCGAAGCGATGGGACGCAGCGCCGGTTGGCTCGCATACGGTGCCGCGATCGCGGGTGAAGCCAGTTTTGTCATGAGTGTTGAAGACATTCAAGGTGAACTCGCGGGCGAAGAAGTCGACCCGGAGACCGGTATCAATCGCAAGGTGATGCACCTCGACAAAGTCATCGGCCGAATGGTCGACATGATGATCGCCCGGGAACGCGAAGGTCGCGAGTGTGGCACGATCGTGGTCGCCGAAGGCTTGGCCGAATTCTTGCCTGCAAGGTACCTCGAGGGCGTCTCGCGCGACGACCATGGCCACATTAACATCTCCGCGATTCACCTCGCATCGACACTCAGTACCCTGCTGAAAGAAGCTTACACGGCACGCACCGGCAAAGTCCGCAAGGTTAACGGTTTGCAGCTCGGATACGAATCACGCTGTGCTCCGCCGCACGCCTACGACGTTATGTTAGGATCCCAACTGGGCGTCGGCGCCTATCGCGCGCTCGTCGAAGAGAAACTCAACGGGGTCATGGTCTCCGTGTCCGGCCAGCTCGACCTCCACTACGTTCCCTTTGAGCAACTGGTGGATCCGAACACGCTGGTAACGAAAGTCCGTTTCATCGAACACGGTAGCGACTTTCATCGCTTGGCCCGGTTCTTGGAAACCGCCTGCGAGTAGTAAACGACTCAATCGGTCTTGGCGATTCGGGCCGCCAAGACCGCGGTCGAATCGCTTACGCTTCGACGTACTCGAAGACGCTGTGATAAGCGTTTTTGGATTCAAAGTACTCGAGCATCCGCGCGTAGAACTCGTTGCCGCCGAGCGTCGCGCTGTCGCCGATCACGATCAACTTGCGTTTGGCACGCGTTAGCGCGACGTTGGTGCGGCGCGTATCGCCGAGAAACCCGATCTCGCCCCGATCGTTGCTCCTTGTCAGCGTGATCAGGATGACTTCCTTCTCGCGGCCTTGAAAACCGTCGACGGTATCAATCTCGAGTTCCCGCAGCTCCATCCGATTTCTCAACAGTCGTACCTGAGCGGCATAGGGCGCGATCACGGCGATCTGATCCGCGCTCACGCCGGCGTCGAGTAGCTCGCGGACAAAGTGCAAAACGACGCGTGCTTCACCGGGATTCAGTTTGCTCTCGCCGTCCGGTTCGAGCTGCTCATCCATTCCCGCGCCGGCCGTGTCGACAAACAACACCGGTTCCTCGCTTAGCGTCGATGGAGCCACGCCCTCCAAGTCCTGCAAACCATGCCCAGCTACCGACGCGTCGGCAAGCAGACTGCCGTCGTAGAACTCGTTGGATGAGAACTCCATGATCGACTGGTGCATTCGGTATTGGACGGTCAGCCGACGGAACACCGCGTCGCCTTCCCGTTCGATCAGCCGCTGCATCAACGAGTCCCGCATCCCCTCGGCGGCAGCTTCATCGGACAGGACCGTCGGCGGAAGCTGGCAATGGTCGCCTGCCAAGACCAGGCGATCACCACGTTGAACGGCCTGCCAAACACTGGACTCGGTGCACTGGCAGGCCTCATCGACGACCACCCAATCAAACTTGGCATTCCCGAGTAGATCGTCATCGATGGTTGTCGTGGTGCAAATCACATCGGCCGATTCCAAGATGCCACGAATCACGCTTTGCTCAAGTGACCGAATCTGACCGCGCAAATCACCCGCGGTCGCGTACAGCAGACTACGCCGTTTTCTCGCATCGCGGCCACGAAACGGACGAGACGCCGAACGCATCAGTTCTTCGAGTTCGCGTCGCATATCGCGAACGACATCGGTCGACGGATCCGCATCGACCCGTTCGTCGAGCGTGTGGTCACGCAGCGACTCGAACACCCGCGCAGGGTGCCCCACTCGCAGAACGTTCGGCATCAGCGTGACAAGTCGCTCGAGCAGGTTGTCAACGGCGGTGTTACTCGGCGCGCAAGCCAGCACGCGGTCGCCGCGGCGCACGGCTTGATAGATGACCTCCGCAAGCGTCGTTGTTTTTCCGGTACCCGGCGGTCCATGCAAGATCGCAACATCCGGCGCCCCGAGCGCAAAACGAACAGCCTCCTGTTGCGGCGGATTCAGGTCCGTCAAAAACTCGACTTCTGGGGAATCGCCAGGTCGAACGGCGCGATCATCGAGCAAGATGTCACGCAACTGCCTCGGTCGTCCGGTCGCGATCCGAGCCCGCGCCATCGCCGCCATCTGTCGCCGCCGAGTCGTTTCATCGGGAGAAAGGTCCAGCCGAAACGACTGTCCTTCCGGCCACTTTTCCGACGCGACTTGAATCGAATGCTGCTTGCGGCGGCTGACGACACCCGCGATCCCGGTATCTGACGGGTCGCCGGCGTTCGAAACGACAACCGGTGATCCCACCTTCAGCCGCGTCATTGGCAGCGGTCGTCCAGCGGGCTTGGCGAAATCGAACAGGAACCGCCCCGCCAGTCCCGTTCGATGATCTTGCAATTCGAGCCCAAGGATCGTTTCGCCGGTGCGTTCGGCATCTCGGGTGTCGCGAAGCTGACGCCGACGTGCCATCCTCTGGCGTTCGGCCTCGGCTTCGAGATCCAGCCAACG
>JBCBLJ010000141.1:0-13459 GCA_038520195.1 Planctomycetota bacterium | reverse complement strand
GCAGATAAGCGACATCGCTTTCGATCAGACTCTCCAAGCGTGCCCAGCGACGATCCGCGAATGCAAGATCAACACTCCCGTCTTCAAGCCTCGGAACAACTTCTGTCTCGTCGCACTCGGTCAGCCGAACGTCGACTCGAACCTGCGACTGTAGAACATCCTTCATCACGCTCGCGAGATCGTCCTGACACGTTCGCGGCGACGCCGCGACGCAAATCGGAATCGGGTCCCCCGCCAACATCTGCGGAAAATCGGATTCGACTCCATTGATCTGCCGAACCGATGGTTCGTAGTGCCGCAGCAGAATTTTTCCCGCGTCCGTTAGTTCAACTCCTGATGGATGACGATCAAAGAGTTTTGCGTCGAGCGAGCGTTCCAGGCTATCGATCTGCTTCCAAACCGTTGGTTGGGCCAACTTGAGGGACCGAGCGGCGGCCTGCATGGAGCCGCATTTCGCCACCTCGCAAAACGAACGTAGCTGCGGGAACGTAACGGACTTATAGGCGGGTGTTGTTTGACGCACGATATAGCCTCTATCTATCGCAAGTATCAAATAAAATAGTCAAAAGCTAGTCTTCCACAGAGTACACGATGTGGGACAATCGAGGTCGATGGTGAGCGTCCTTCGTTTTGGGCGGCACTGACGAATACCTTTCCTTGGATGACGTCGATGCAACACTCATTGCCCGGTCCGCTCCAGATCCTTTTCGTGTCTGCCCTTCTTTTGACCGGGGCGATAGGTGGCGCCGAGGAAACAACGAACGCGCAGGCAATCCAAGAGCACGTCCCGCATTTCGAGTCGGACGTGCGGCCGATCTTCAAGGCGATGTGTTTTCATTGCCACGGCGAAGAAGAACATCCCGAAGGCGGCCTCGACCTGCGACTCGTTCGGCTGATGCGTCAAGGCGGCGACTCGGGCGATGCGATTGGAGAAACGTTCGTTCGCGGAGGCGTGAACGAGAGCCTTATCTGGGAACGAATCGAGTCGGACGAAATGCCGGAAGGGCCGCAGAAGTTGACGTCGAAGGAAAAGGCGGTGATCAGACGATGGCTCGAGAACGGTGCCGGTACACTTCGTCCGGAACCGGACGATGTTGACGCAGCGGCTTTCACGTTGGAAGAACTCCAACACTGGGCGTTTCAACCGATTGAGATGGAGGGAGTCCGAACTGCCGCCCTTTCAATCGACGAATTCATCGCGAACAAATTGGCGGCGGCAGGCTTGGTTCCGTCGCCTCTTGCGACGCCCGCAGTCCAGCTTCGACGTCTCCACCTAACCGTCACCGGTATGGTCCCGACCGAGGAGCGGCTGATGGACTTCGTTTCGCAATACAGCGACGAACGCTATCAGGCGGAAGTCGACCACTTGCTTTCGTCAACGGACTACGGAATTCGTCTGGGGCGCATGTGGCTGGACCTCGTCGGCTACAGCGAGTCCGACGGGTATTTATCCGACGACCGAATCCGCGAACATGCGTGGAGATACAGAGACTACGTCATCGATTCGCTCAACGCGGACCTGCCGTATGATCAATTCGTAGTCGAGCAAATCGCGGGCGACGAACTTGCGATCCTTCAAGGTGAGGGTGTGGTGGATCCTGATGATGCGCAGCACCGTCGCTGGCTCACGGCGACGGGGATGCTGCAGATGCCCATCGACCTCACGGAACGTGAGAACACACTGGCGAATCGCAATCAGGCGATTACAGACATCGTGCGCATCGTTTCTGAAGTGACGTTTGGCCTGACGATGCAGTGTGCCCAGTGTCACGACCACCGATACGATCCGATCACACACAAAGACTACTACTCGCTGCGGGCAGTTTTTGATCCCGCGTTTTCGATCCAGACGGATCGGTGGCGTGCTCCTTCGAGTCGTGTGATGGACCTCACTCCCACCAACGATCGACGTACCAACGAAGTCGCCGCGATTGCGGCAGATAAGAAGCGTTCGGAGCTTGACAAGGAGCGAAAGCGAGTCGCGCAGAGAATTCAAGCGAAGCTTCTCGACGCGGTCGACTCGAGTGAGCAACGATCACTGCGTCTTGCAATCTCGACTCCCGCGGACAAACGCACTCCAGAACAGCGAATGCTCTTGAAGGCTCACCCGATGGTCAAGTCGATTGAGCAGATCGCTGCAAACATGATCGTTTACGACCCCGATTCACATGAGCTGTTTCACGACCGACAAAGTCAGATAGATGCCGAGCTAAAAAGGGCTTCTACGAAGGTGCAGGTCATGGCGACCACCGAACCTGATCGTGACCCTCCGGAGAGTGTTGTTTTCGATCGCGGTGACCCGAATTCACCGACCGAAGCTGTCCAACCAAACCACCCATTCGTTGTGCAACGTTGGCTGCAAACCAATATTGAGGAGCGGTCTCGATCGCTTACGAGAGTCGAGTCATCGAGCGGTCGACGCCTCGTCTTTGCAAAATCTTTGTTCGAGAAGTCTCACCCGACGGTTTCGAGGGTGATCGTGAATCGGCTTTGGCAGCATCTTTTCGGTAGAGGTCTCGTGGACACGCCGGATGACTTCGGGCTCAACGGTTCAAGGCCCAACCATCCCGAACTCCTCGACTCTCTTGCCGTCCAGTTGATCGATCACGATTGGAAACTGAAGCCTTTGCTAAGGAGCGTGCTGAATTCGCACACGTTTCGCCAGTCCGCGCAGCCCAGCGACGCAGCACGCCAATCCGATCCCGACAATCGTCTGCTTTCACACCAAAACCTTCTTCGGCTCGACGCAGAGCAGGTACGCGATAGCCTGCTCGTCGTCAGCGGGCTTCTCAATCGGCAAACCGGCGGCCCGTCCGTTCCCACCGCGATTGATCCGGAAGGGAAAGTGGTGGTCGGACGAGCGAAGCTCAACTCCGACGGGTTGCAGGAATCGATTGAAGACGTCGGCGACCAGGAGTATCGTCGCAGCGTTTACCTCATGAACCGCCGACATCGTGTCGAACACACGCTGCACACGTGGGACATGCCAACGATGTCTCCCAATTGCTCGCGTCGGATGCGATCGACAGCTGCCCAGCAATCACTGTGGTTCTTGAATGACCCGTCGCTCACGGAGCTCTCCGAGGAATGGGCGCACTCTCTCAACGGCGAACCGATCAACGATCGAAATCGCATTCGCTCCGTCTTTCTGGGTTTGTTCAGCGAGCCGCCCACGGCACAAGAGATGAAGCAGACGCGGACGCTCCTGCGAAGGTTACGCGATTACTTCCGTCGATGGGAGCGTGAGTTGGACTGGCAAGAGAGGATTACAAAGTATCCTCGCGTTCTCGAAAACCGTGCGCTCGCCGCGGTCATTCAGGCACTGATGAGCACCAATCGATTCCTTTACTCACCGTAGTGATTCCAAAATGCGATTCTCGGAGTCTAGCTTCATGCCCCGTCTGGACCGAAAAACAAGCTTGAAATGCGTCGCTTTGATTCCAATCCTCGCGTTTCTTTGCGTGCCGGAGCGTTCGCGGGCAGAGGACTGGCCTCAGTGGAATGGCCCGAGACGGGATGGCACGCTCGATGCGTCGCGTTTGTCGGCAACGATCCCGAGTAGCGGACTCAAGCGACTTTGGAGCCAACCTGTTTCGCTGGGGTATGCCGGCCCGGTGGTCGCTGACGGCAAGGTCTTTGTCTTGGATTACCTCAAGGAATCCGGATCGATCACCAACAATGCCGGCAAGAGAGATGTACTGACCGGCATGGAACGAGCGAGTTGCTTCGACGCCGCGACTGGTGAGAAACTCTGGCAGTACCAGTATCAAAGGCCTTACGCCGTTTCCTACGGCGGCGGACCGAGAGCGACGCCGATTGTGAAAGACAGTGTCCTCTACCTGCTCGGAAGCGAAGGCGATCTCGTCGCGCTCGAGACGAGTAGCGGCACGAAGCTTTGGCAACGACAGTTCAACGAAGAGTTCGGTGCAAAAACGCCGTTGTGGGGCCACTCAGCGTCACCGCTCGTTTTCGAGGAGACGCTTGTATGCATGGTCGGCGGAGAAGGCAGCCTCGTGGTCGCGTTCGACTTGAAGACCGGAGAGGAACGTTGGCGCGCACTCTCGAGCGAAGAAACAGGCTATTGCCCGCCAACGCTTTTCAAGCATGCGGGCGTCGAGCAGTTGCTCGTGTGGAGTCCCACCGAGATCTCCTCGCTCAATCCGCGGACCGGAGAGACGTATTGGCAAGAACCGCTTCAGCCCGATTACGGGATGTCGATTCTCCCGCCGATCATGGATGGGAACCTGCTCTACACCAGCGGTGAAGGCAGCAAGTCGATCATGCTTCGGTTGAGTGAGAGTTCCACCAACGCGGAAGTTGTTTGGACGGGTGAGCCCAAAAGGGGCCTTTTCCTCGCGACGAGCAATGGGATTTTTCATCAAGGTCACCTCTACGGCGCCGACATTCGCAGTGGCGCTTTGATTTGCGCAAGAGGCAACGACGGACAACGACTTTGGCAAACGGCGTTACCGACGACCGGGTCGAAGCGAGGAAGAGGCGGTGCTCACGCGAGTGCTTTTATGGTCCGGCTGATTGGCGAAGGACACCCCGGAAATGAGTATTTCATCCTGAGCGAAACGGGGGCGATGATCGCCGCCGTTTTGACTCCTGAAGGATACGAGGAAACGGGACGCTTCCAGGCAATCGAGCCGATGCTCAAGACGATGGGCCGAACCGTGCTCTGGACCTATCCAGCGATCGCCGACGGACGGCTCTACCTGAGAAACGACGCAGAACTCCTCTGCTACGAACTGGCCAAGACACAGAATTGATCGGAAGACGTGACAAGCAAATGAACTCAGCAGTTTTTTCACGGCGACACTTCACGAGCATGTGTTCCTATTCCCTGGCGTCGATCGCGGCCGCGCAGCTATTGCGTCGCGACGCCAACGCACAGGAGGTCCAAGCGACCGGGCCACAAAAGCCGGTGCTTGAGCCACAACATTTCGATCTCACGCCGAAGCCATCGCATCACCCGGCTCGGGCGCGTGCGATGATTTCGCTGTTCATGATCGGAGGTCCCAGTCAGATTGACATGTTTGACCCTAAACCGGAGCTCGACAAACGCGACGGACAGGATTTTTCGGCTGACATCGTCTTCGACAACAAGGCCGAGGCGTCGCGGCGCCTGATGAAGTCATTTGCGAAGTTTCATCCCCGCGGAGCATCGGGGATCGAGATGTCGGAGTTGATCCCGCACATGGGCGAAATCGCCGATGACATCACGCTCGTGCGATCAATGCACAGTGATGTCAACAATCATCTTCCAGCGATCAACGCGCTACAGACCGGCGTTGGACAATCCGGCGAAGCGACGCTTGGTTCTTGGCTCGTCCAGTCACTCGGTTGTGAAACCAAAGACCTGCCGGCTTACGTCGCAATGACACACCCCTGGGGGGCGCCGCTGGTGGGTGCAAAGAACTGGACCTCGGGAAAGCTCCCATCAATCTACTCGGGAACCGCGGTGCGCCCGACGGAACCTCGCATCCTGAATCTTGATCCCCCGCCCCACCTCGTCGGGCTGCCACAGAGGCTGCAACTGGACTTCATCAAATCCATCAACGAACAGCATCTTCGCAAGCACGCAGGCAACGCCGAACTCGCGGCAAGAATCGAAAGCTATCGATTGGCTGCAAGAATGCAGACAGCCGCGAAGGAAGCTTTTGACATCTCCGACGAACCCAAGCACATCCGCGAACTCTACGGCGTCGACGACGAACCGACCAAGGACTACGGACGTCGTTGCCTGATCGCGCGCCGACTTGTCGAGCGAGGGGTGCGGTTCGTTCAACTTTTCAATAACGGCCAGTCTTGGGATCACCACGACAGCATTGTGAAGAAACTCTCCCAACGTTGTGCCGAGATTGATCGCCCCGCAATGGCCTTGGTGAAAGACCTAAAGCAGCGTGGCATGCTCGAAGAGACCATCGTTCACTTCGGTGGAGAAATGGGACGTTTGCCTGTTATCCAAGTACCGAAGGGTGACAACGCGATGCAGCGCGTGGGTCGTGATCACAACACTTTTGGATTCTCGCAGTGGATGGCTGGCGGTGGGTTCAAGTCTGGCTACGTTCACGGCCGCACCGATGATTTCGCTCACCACGCCGTCGAGAATGTCGTCACGAACCACGACTACCTTGCCACGATCCTGTCTCTGTTTGGTCTAAACCACGAACAAGTCAAGTTTCAGGTGGGGACGCGAGAAATTGCTCTCGTACCGGCATCATCCGGGAAAGTATGTGAAGCCTTGTTTGCGTAGAGCGGAATTGCTCCCGCACGAAGCCCCTCAGTCCGATCAAACTTGCGCTAGCGACTCTGTTAGGGCTTTTCCAAGCGATGCATCGGCGCTCACTTTTCCGCGAGCGATGAGAGGTCCCAGACTCGAATGCTTCCATCACGACTTGTCGTTGCGATTCGATGTGACGCTGGCGACGGATCAAACGCGACGTTGTGGATGGTGCTGGTGTGTCCAACGAGGGTGGCTTCGAGCGAGTTGTCCGTCAGGTCCCAGATTCTTGCATTGCCGTCCTGACTCGCGGTCACCAGCCGCTCCGAAGTCTCACAGAACGAGACGGCCCAAATGTCGCCGGAATCGCTCGGTAGTTTGGCCACCTCGGCGCCCGTCTCGTGATTCCAGATCCGAATGTTGTCGCCCCAACCGACCGACGCAACGAGGGGGTTCACTTTCGAGAAGCACAGTGCGTAAACCGGACCGTCGTGTCCCAAAAATTGTTGCCGGACTTCGAGGGTCTCCGCGTCGAATAGCCGAACGACACGATCGCTTCCGCCGGTCACGAGCAGTTTGCCGTCGGGTGAGTAGTCGATGCCAAAGATCGCGCCTGGTTGTTTGAACGCGACGACTTCTTCCCCGCCTTCGATTTGAAACACCTGGATGTCACCGGCACGTCCGGCGACAGCGATCCGCGTTCCGTCCGGCGAAAAAGCGATCCCGCGAGTCGCGTTCTCGCATTCCCATTGGCGAATCATTTCAAAGGTGTCCGCATCCCAAAGGCGAACCAATCCATCGTCACCGCAACTGGCGAAGAGGTGATTGTTCTTGTCGTATCGCACCACCCAAATCACACCGCGATGAGCGTTGAAGCTCTTGATGAGTCGAGAGGATTGAAAATCCCACACAGCGATGGAGCCGTCCTCGACTCCCGCAACAAGTCTGCGACCATCGGGCAAAAAGTCGGCTGCCCAAACGGACCCCGGGTTTCCGGAAAGAGCGATCGCGTCGAACTTTGCGCCGGACTTGCCCAAATCAATGGTTGGCATCCGGACCCCGTGTAGCCAAAGCGTCCCCGCCGAACTGAGTCCTACGATCGCGATCACGCTCGCGGCGAGTGTGGCGATCATCCAGTTTCGGTTGATCGTGGCTCGGTGGTTGCCAGACAATCGCTTGACTTCGGACTCACCAACGGCCGGAACCTGTAGAGGCGAGATCGGACCGATCTGTGTGACGATACTCGCGAAGACGCGCGCGACTTCTGCGGAGGAATCCGGGCGATCGTCCGCCCGTTTTTCAATGAGCTTCATGATGAGCGTCGAAAGCGCCGGTGAGACCTCGGGATTCAGTTTGGCCGGAGCCTCAGGAGTTTCCTCCATCACCTTCTTCATCACCCCAACGACGCTGCTCGATTGAAACGCCGATTGGCCGGTTGCCATCTCGTACATGACGGCGCCGAGCGAAAAGAGGTCGCTCCGTTCATCGGGTTCGCCGCCGGTGGCTTGTTCGGGCGACATGTACAAAGGCGTCCCCGTCACCAACCCCGTCTTGGTGAGTTTGACTTCATCGTTTGCACGCGCGAGTCCAAAATCGGTCAGCTTGATGCGGCCGGTTTCCTTTTCGATCAGAACGTTCGCAGGCTTGATGTCTCGATGAATCATGCCTCGTGAGTGAGCGGCAGAGAGCCCGGCCGCCATCTGCATTCCGAATCGAGCGACGTCTTCGATGGGCAGCGGCTGGCCATCGGCAAGGCGCTCCTCCAGGGTTTCACCATCGATGTATTGCATGACAAGAAATGCGATCTTTCCGTCACCCTGCTTGCTCACCTGGTGCATCGCGACGACATGCTCATGGGTGATCGCCGCCGCGGCACGCCCTTCCCGGCAGAAACGCTGCTTTGCGATGTCGTTCTCTTGGAACTCGGCGTTCAGCACTTTGATGGCGACGGTTCGATGGAGATGCGTGTCGAATGCTTCCAGAACGACGCCCATGCCTCCACGACCGATCACACGACTGACCAAAAAATGTTGAAGGCGTCCCATGTACGCGGAGTCTTCGGCGGGCTCGAGAAAGTCGAGTTCATGTTCCAGTGCACGGCGGCGATCACCCGAAGACGGCGCGGAGAGCCCCGGGTCCGTTTCGCCAACAGCCTCGATGGAGGCCGTTGAAACGGCGTTCCAATAGGCAGATTCCTTCGGAGGCGTCAGGTCACCGACCCGGCTCAGCATCGCATCGATCGCGACCTCGCCGGTCGCGATGGATTGGATCGCTATCTGACACGTCTCGCAGGACTCCAGGTGGGCGGTCATCCGTTCCAGTTCCTCTTGAGGCAGATCACCTCGGATCAAACCGACAAGCTTCTCGGACTCGGGGCACGTTGAAATGGTGGTCATCTTTTTTAACCTTGCTCTCGCTCAAGTTCCTGGACTCGCTCGCGAAGTTTTGCCGTCACTCGGCTGCGGGCGACGTAGACCGAACCCGTCGACATGCCCAGTCCTTGAGCCACTTCGGCGGCCGAACGTCCCTCGATTGCCGTTTGGCGAAATGCCTCCCAAGTCTTGGGTTCCGTCTTGGGCAGAATCTCGCTCATCGCCCGCCCCAGCAATTGCGTCTGATGTTCGAGTTCCCAATCGCTCTCGAGTTCGTTGTCTTGCTCCGTCTGATTGATGATGTTGACCGCAGCGGTGCCTTGGGCATCGCCACGTTTCTTCTTGCCCTTTTCCAAGTGGTTGTAGAGCCGGTTTCGAGTGATCGTGAACAACCACGCCCGAAACCCGCCACGCTGTTTCTCGTAGTCCCAATCCTTGATTGCGAGTCCGACACTTCTCATCACCTCTTGCAGCAAGTCGGCGGCGTCGGCGTCTTGAAGTCCACGCCGACGCAGAAATCGATAGAGTGCAGGCGCATAGTCCTGGGTGAAGGTGTCCCAGGCTTCGTTGTCGGCTGGATCCCTTAGTCGCAGTAATAGTGTGGCTCGCGTGATGGGGGCTTGGTTCACAGTCTTGGGTCTCGCTCCACGGCCTCGGAACTCTCGTCGCGATCATTTTAGGCCGCCGAATTCGTTTTCCAGATGGGATACAGGAGCGGCTCGTCATCCTTACGCGGAAAATTATTTTTCTTCCGCCAGTAAGGTTGGCTCGCGACGGCGGTATCCCGAGGCAAACCCATTTGCCAGAGGTGACCAAAATGAGACTCTTTCGCAAAGCGACGCTTTTTCTCAGCATTGCACTGACTCTTCCCACGATTGACGTCGCGGCTCAGACACCCGTCCGCGTTGTGGCAATCCAGGCCAGGAAAATGCAAGCCCGACACGCTGTGACGGGGACGCTTCGCGCGGTCGCGCGGGGTAATCTGGCGGCGCTCGAACCCGGTCGAATCACGGATCTCACGGTGCGGGAAGGCGATTCTGTCCGTAAGGGGGACGTGATCGCCCGTGTCGACGCGCGCCGACTCGAAGCTCAAAAAGCAGAAGTCGAAGCGGAACTCGGGATCGCCAGTGCGGATCTGGAGCGGCAGCGGGCGATCGCGGAAAGGGCCATGGCGGATCTCGACCGCATCAAACAACTTGCCTCGAGCAATGCGACCAGCCAAAAGGAGTACGACTCCGCGAAGGCCGATGCCCGCGTCGCCGAGGCGGCGATGAGATCGGCGGAACGCCAACTAAAGAGAATCACTCACTCAATTCGTCTCTTGGAGGTGCGGCTTTCAGACACAGAAATCCACGCCCCTTACGACGCGACCGTCGTCGAACGCCACGTCGAGCCTGGCGACTGGGTCCTCGCTGGCGATCGTCTATTGACGCTGGTATCAACGGGACCGATCGAAGCTTGGTTGCAGGTCCCCGAAAGATACGTTGAGTCGCTGGAACGGTACGGCCATCAAGTTGTCGTCCGATCGCGCGCGACGCAACAAGATGCCACCGTGCTTTCAGCCCGACGCGTTGCCGAAGTAAACCCGCGAGCCCGAACGATCGAGTTCATTGCCACGATCAGCAATCCAGATGGTCTGCTCGTTCCCGGAATGTCTGTCGATGGCTGGATTCCCGTCTCGGGAGTGCAAACGCAGACGGCAGTCCCCCACGACGCGCTGATTCGCAAGTCGGGACGTGCCTACGTGTACCGTATCGGAGAGAACCAAACAGCCGAACGTGTTCCCGTCGAAATCCTGTTCGAAGCCGCCGATCACGTGGCAATCGCCTCTCCACAGATTACGCTCGGCGATCGTGTGGTCATCGAGGGTAATGAGCGACTGTTGCCTGGACAAACGGTATCGGTCATCGCCGAACCTTCGTCGCCGCGTTTCGCGAGCAAATAGTCGTCTCGCGCGACGCAACCTCACAAACCAAGCTCTCACGCGTAAACGCGGCTCCGGTTCAGTCCGGTTGGCCGCGTTTTTTCATTTCCCTGTAAGACGTCGCCTCGTCTCCTGTATCCCCTTTCGAATCAAACGCCTTACCGGGAGATACAGTCATGAGCGTTATCAAATCCTCCGTCTCACAGCCGATTACCGTCGCCGTGGGCGTCGTTCTGTCGGTGATCGCGGGGTTAATCGGGCTGCAACACGTCCCCGTTCGGATGGCACCCGAAGTCGATTCGGTTGTCATTAGTATCGGGACGGCTTGGGAGAACGCATCGGCGGAGGAGATTGAATCCGACGTCATCGAGCAACAGGAAAAGTACCTCGGCGATGTGTCGGAGCTTGTGTCCATGACCAGCATCGCCCGAGCGGGACGCGGCGCGGTTCGACTTGAGTTTCGCACGGGCACCGATATCGGTGCGGCGATGTCAGAAGTGGACCAAAAGCTGAGCGAGGTGCCGACCTATCCAGAGGGTGTCGATGAACCCGAACTGGAAGCCGTCGACCCAGAATCGGTGGATTACATCGCTTGGGTTGGATTGTCGAGTACTGACCCCGAGTTCGACGCGACGACGCTCTACGACTTCATGGACCGTCGTTTGCGTCCCGTATTCGAACGCATTCCCGGGATCTCGCAGGTCGGCATGCTCGGGGCGAGAGAGAGCGAGACTCAGGTACTCGTTGATCCCGTCGAGCTCGCGGCACGTGGGCTGACCTATCAAGATTTGATCGACGCGCTAGACGTCAACAACGCCAACTTCAGTGCGGGTCGCATCGCTCAAGGCAAGAACGATATCCGCGTTCGCACCGTTGGGCGGTTCGTTGATGATGCGTCGGTGGGAAACCTTGTGATCCGACGAACCGAAGACGGTCCCATCTATGTCCATGACGTCGCGTCCGTCGAGACGTCCTACAAAGAACTGACCAACTGGGCTCGGGCACGCGGAAACCTGATGCCCTTCTTTAACTTCCAGTTGGAAACGGGCGGTAACATGCTCGAGACGATGGCGGAACTTCAAGCAGAAATCGCCGCCATGAACGCCGATGGTGGCGTGCTGGATCAGTACGCTGGCGTGTTGAAAGGGGAGGGACGGCTGGCACCCGATGCCCATCTCGAACTCGTGCAAACATGGGATTCCTCCGACTACGTCAACGAGGCTCTCTCTCTTGTCCGCGGCAACATCCTGGCGGGCGGCGCTTTGGCGACGGTCGTGTTGTTGCTTTTCCTCCGTAGCATGCGTACGGTCGGGATCATTGCCATCGCAATTCCACTGTCTGTCATCGGGACCGTTCTTATCCTGCTTTCACTCGGTCGCAGCGTGAACATCATTTCGCTCGCCGGAATGGCCTTCGCCGTCGGAATGGTCGTGGACAACGCCATTGTGGTCATCGAAAACATCTTTCGGCATCTTCAAAAGGGAAAAGAACCCAAGCGAGCGGCGATCGAAGGTACGACCGAGGTCGGCGGTGCGGTCGTCGCCTCGACACTGACCACCTTGATCGTTTTCTTTCCAGTCTTGATGATCCAGGAACAAGCCGGACAGCTCTTTCGCGACATCGCGCTCGCGATCATGGCCGCCGTTGGGTTGAGCTTGGTGGTTTCGTTGACGGTGATTCCATCTGCCGCGGGTGTGCTGTTGAAACGTTCCAAGCCAAAGAACGACGATCTCGAGGAACTCCGCAAAAGCGGTGAGGTCGTCGCGTTGAAGCCCGTCGCGCGATCTAAAGACGCGACCGATGGAACCGGTATGTCGAACCCGTCGCGACGACTTCCCGCAATCATCGCGTACACCGGGCGTCTGATTCGATTCGCTGGAGTGACCACGCGAAGCCTCTTTGACCTACCCCGCACCGTCGGTTCGATCGTCCGGTTTCTGGTTGGTGGATGGGGCCGGCGGATCGCGACGACGGTCGTCTTTGTCGCCGTAACCGTGTCCGGTATCTGGCTACTGCTACCGCCGCTGGATTACCTTCCCAAAGGCAATCGCAACTTGGTTTTCAGCGTCATGGTGCCACCCCCGGGCTACAACGTCGAGCAACTGTTCGAAATCGGCTCGCGAATGGAACCGAAAATCGCTCCCGCGTGGGAAGCCGCCGGTGACCGTTTCGGAATCGAGTCCGTCCGACGTGGCGGAGACAACCCGATGGTCGACGATCGTCCGATGCTGGCAGTGTCACCAGATGGCGAGTCCGTCATTGCTCCGATGCTTGACCACTACTTCTTGGTTGCGCGAGAAGGACGAATTTTCCAAGCCGCCATTCCCGTCGATCCGACCAAGACCGTTGACGCGCTGCCCTTGCTAGAAAACGCGATGGGTGGAGGAGCGGCACCGGACACACCGTACTTCTCGTTCCAATTTCCACTCTTCCGAACGGGAGGAACCACCGGAGCCGCGATCAAAATCGACGTCGTCGGTGATTCGCTCGATCAAGTGGTGTCGTCGGCGGGCCTACTCATGGGTGAGTTGGCGGAGAGCTATGGTCCGTACAGCACCAATCCTTCTCCCGCGAACTTCACTCTTCCGACACCGGAGCTCAGGGTTACCCCGGATGATGAACGACTGCAGGATGTTGGGCTGACGCGCCGCGATGTTGGTTTGGCGACTCAGGCATCGGGTGATGGAATCCTGCTGCCGAGACGATTTGAGCGCGGCGGCGAGCTGAAGGACATCAAGGTCATCAACGCCGCGGCACTGGGAGATTCACCGGTGTTCGCCATGGAGAATACTCCGGTCGCCACCCGCCAAGACGGCGTCGTGGATCTCGCGAGTCTGGCCACTCTCGACTTGATTCGGGTCCAGGATCAGATTCGCCACGTGGATCGCCAACGAGCGGTGACACTCGAACTCACTCCCCCGGCCGACGTCCCACTGG
>JBCBLJ010000833.1:0-3669 GCA_038520195.1 Planctomycetota bacterium | reverse complement strand
TCGAAAGCGTCAACGCCGCGATCAAAAAGTACATCGACTGGGATTGCTTGGTGGTCGCTACCGCCGGCGACTTCGCCGCCGTGACGGCAGAGGCGACCAACTAAATATTGGCCGCGAAAAGAAAAAAGGGCCGGACCCACATCCGTGAGGGCCGGCCCATTTGTCATGCACTGAACACGAAGACCATCCTGATTCAATAACGCGGACAGCTAATGATGACAAAATTGGTCGGAAGATACATTCCTTGTCGCAAATCCGGGGTTTGACTTGCCGGCATTCCTCGCTGCCGTCTTCCATGCGGTCTCATAATCCATTGAACCGCCTTTCGAATCCAACTCCTCCGAAGCCGATTCGAATATCAACACGCAGGGGTTACGGGCCAACCGGTGTTCGCTGGCCAACATGTGGTTCTGGGCCCCCTCGGACCGAGCAATGCGGCCAAGGGTAGCGGTTGCGAAAAGCGTCCAACCTGGCAGTTCTCCAACGAGTCCTGCTCGAATCCTTCGATCGGAAAGCTGTCTGTCGGCTCACGACAAAACGTCCCCCGCATCTGGCTGTAGATAAGTTTCAGTCGCTAAAAGTGGTGGACATGTTTTCCACCCACGACGGTGCGAAATGTGGCGATCTTGCTTTTGTCTGTCAACAAGAAAGTTGGCGGTCTATGCGCTCCATAGAAAAAGGCAACGTGAAATTCTCGGGAATTACCGACTGAAATGAACTCAAAAAAATTTCGAAGACAAATCCGGCCCGATCCTTGCCCGTCAAACCAGTAAATTCTTTGCTAGCACAGCTGCTGACAGGTTGTGAACATCTGAGCCGGAGCAACTTTTCCTGGTAAACTCCCGTTCGTCTCCGGTCGCTTCCAACGTCTTTTCCGCCCGCCAACCACATGCAAACTCCCGATGAAGGCTCGGCCACTGAGCTAACGGCGAAAACGACCTCGCCGCAGTGGAGCCCCGACTATGTGGATCGCATGCAGCGGGATTTGGGAGCCGACGCGTGCCGGAAGCTCGGCATCTTCGCGTTGCCCGAGGGCTTCTTGTTGTCGGTCGTGGTTCCGGTGTTCAACGAGAGTGGGACCGTCGCGAGCGTGATCGAGCGGCTTCGTGAGACCGGACTTCCGATGCAAATCATCTTGGTCGACGATGGAAGCCGGGACGGAACGTTCGAAGCGATGTCGGTGTTTTCAGGGGACGAAGACATCACGCTGATCGCCCACGAAAAGAATCGGGGCAAAGGAGCGGCGATCCGCAGTGGATTCGAACGCGCCGAAGGACAGATCGTGGTGATCCAAGACGCGGATCACGAATACGACCCGACGGACTTCCGATACTTGCTTCAGCCGTTGGTAGCGGGCGAAGCCGACGTGGCGTACGGGACTCGCTACGGACACTACGATCGACAACTGTCACCGTGGTGGCATCAAACGGTGAACGGATTCGTCACGCTGCTCGCCAGCATCGCGATTGGGATTCGGTTAAGCGATGTCGAGACCTGCTACAAGATGATGAAACGCGAACACCTGGAACTGATTCTGCCCCAGTTCAAGGAGTCTCGGTTTGGGATCGAGATCGAAATCACGGCCCGGTTGGCGCGTCTGGGTTTGCGATTCACCGAGCGACCGATCCGCTATCGGCACCGCTGGTACGACGAAGGAAAAAAGATTGGCTGGAAAGACGGCGTACGGGCTCTCTGGTGCATCTTCAAATATGGGTTGCTGAGACGCTGACGTCGGTTGCTTGATTGCCCCGTTTGGCGATCGATGCACTACAATGGGCACCTCGCAACGGTCCCACCTTTCACTCAATCGATTCGCCGCCATGTCGCTTTCGCATCGTCTCGGTCTCACTCTTTGCCTTTTGATCGGATGGTGCGTCAGTTGGACGGCGATCGCCCGTAGCGACAATTGGCCGGGTTTTCGAGGACTGGCGACCGCGGGCGTTGTCGAGGATGGCAAGATTCCCAACTCCTGGTCGGAAACGGACTACCGATGGCGGATCGATTTGGGATCACGCGATGTCGGATCGGTCGCCGTTTTCAATGGCGGAGTCTTTTTGCTCAGTGCGGACGCCGATCGTTCGGAAATGAACTTGCGTGCGATCGATCTTGAAACCGGGAAAGAGCGTTGGAAACGTGCTTTTCCTCATGCTTCGAACCATCTACACGGGCGCAACACATTGGCTTCGGGCACGCCGGCTGCCGACGAAGACTTTGTCTACATCGCGCATAGCGACCGCGAACATACATGGGTTCGCTGCTTCGATCATGACGGAAAGCCGCAGTGGACGCGTGACTTCGGTGCGGCGAAGAGCCAACATGGTTTTGGCACATCACCGGTGATCCATGGTGACCTGGTGCTACTGAATTTCTCTCAGCAGGCCGAACGCATGCGTCGTGGGATTGCTCCGGGCCAGAGCAAGGTCATCGCGATGAATCGATCCACGGGAGAGACCGTTTGGGAGACATCGGTCACGTCGCGACGTGTTTGCTACGGCACACCAATGGTCCGTGACGGCGTCGTGTACTGCGCCAACACTGGCGACGGGGTTTATGCGTTGTCGCTCGAAACGGGAGAAATGCTGTGGCGTCTGCCGGTCTTCAAAATGCGTTGCGTCAGCTGCCCGATCATCATTGACGATCTTGTCCTCGGAAGCAGCGGTAGTGGCGGTGGCGGGAATCACCTGGTCGCCGTCCGGGCCCCCAAAGGTGGCGCGGCCCCGGAAGAGGTCTACCGCATCGAGCGGAATGCGCCCTACGTGCCGACGGCCGTGGAGCATGACGGGGCGCTCTACATGGTCGATGACAACGGCATCGCGTCGTGTATCGACGCGAAGACCGGCAAGAATCACTGGACCAAACGAATCGGCGGGACGTTCAGCGCGTCGCCAATACTCGTCGGCGACAAGTGCTTGCTCGTGAATCTCAGTGGCGAAGCGACCATCGTTCGCGCTTCACCGACGTTCGAGAAGCTTGGCACCATGGACCTCGGCGGGCCCGTCGGTGCGACGCCGGCCTACGTTGATGGCAAGCTGTTGTTGCGAATCGGTAACGAGTTGGTTTGTCTTTGAGGCGCGCGAAGGAAGACGGTTCATGGCGGTCGGGGAAGTGAGTGGGAACACTCATCGGCGCTAATCGTCACTAATGCATACGAGCGGCCGATGGGATCGCCATGGGGAAGATGAACCACGAGACACACCAAACACACCAAAGCGGAGCGAGTGAGCGAAAGGAGCAAACGGTTAGGAATGGCGTTGGGGGAGAGTGAGAGGGAATACTCATCGGCGCTTATCGTCACTCATAGAAACGAGCGGGCGATGGGATGGCCCTGGGGAAGGTGAACCACGAGACACACGAGAGCGGAGCAAGTGAGCGAAGGAGATTTTCCTCCGCCCCAAACGTCTTCATACCGTGTTCCAGACCTTGTTGCCTCCATACTTATTGAGTGTTGTTCGAGTGTTTCGAGGTTCGACGGCCGGCGACGGTGATGCTGACTCTTTGGACCATACAAACCCCGTCGGCTTGGGAATCACTTCAGCGACTCGGTGTGCTTCGTGCACGACGGCGACTTGCCGATCGCTATTTTCTTCCCGCGTACGACTGGATGGCCGCCCAAATGCGGGAGCGAATCGGGCCGCCGAAATCCTCTCGCGTGTCGGTGCCTCTGTGGGC